>NZ_NADV01000079.1:0-25542 GCF_003264175.1 Bacillus sp. SRB_331
TATTCTATAGGGTACATTTTAAGTTTGTGCTCTTTTTTATCCCGCATTAACGGGCAGTAAGACTCCCACCTCAAGATTCGGCTGGAGCGAAGAAGTTAGGTGGGAGGTCAACTGCCCGTAAACGCCCGATTGGTGAGGGCTGATTAAAGTTTCACTTTATTTTGTAGGAATAAAGAAAACAGATATAGCTGCGATAAGACCTGCAAAGGAGAATAAGTAAAAATTCCACGCCAAGTCATATTGAATTGTCATAATAATACCGACAAGAATAGGGCCAGCAATCGCACCAACTCGGCCAAGTCCAAGTCCCCAGCCTAAGGAGGTAGCTCGTATATGTGATGGGAAGTATTGTGTTACATAAGCATTTAATATTTGAGTAATACCGACTGATCCAATTCCAGCAAGACCAATTAAAAGATAAATGATTGTAACAGATGCTTTAATTGTTAATAGTCCAATACATATGGCTGCCATAAGATAGGAGATACTAATAACAATTTTTGCTCCTATACGATCGGCAATCGCCCCAGCAAATAATGCACCGATAGCTGCAGTAATATTTAGTATAAGTAGAAATGATAAACTAGATCCAAGAGGGTATCCTGCCTGGCGCATCATCTGTGGTAGCCAAGTATTTAAACCGTATATTAAAAACATTCCCATTATATAAGTGAGCCAAAAAAGTAGTGTTGCTTTTATGTAATCTTTTGAGAATAACGTAAGAAATCCATTTTTCTTTTGTATATTAGATGGTGTTTCAGGAATTTCATCTTTTACATGGAATTCAATTTGAAAGCGATTAAGAATTTTATTCACTTCTTCTTGTCGATTTCGCGATAATAAAAATTGAATGGACTCAGGTAAATAACGAATAATGAAAGGAATGAGGAGTAGCGGAATCATTCCGATGCCAAACATAATTCTCCATCCGAAATCTTCTAGCATAAACATGGATAAAATAGCGCCTAACACGATACCTAAAGGATAGCCGGTAAACATAAGAGCATAAATAAAAGATTGCCGTTTTTTTGGTGAATATTCAACAGTAAGTGCTGAAGCCGTTGGGATAACACCGCCTAATCCGATTCCTCCGATAAATCGAGATAACCCAAATAATTCAGGAGAAGGAGCAATTGCAGCTAAGCCCATTGTGATAGAAAAAAGGGCTAAACAGCATATAAGTGTCCATTTTCGTCCAATTAGATCTGTAATGGTTCCAACTAGAATAGCACCAATAAACATCCCAAATAAAGCATAGCTGGCAATTGTTCCAGCGTGGGCTGGTGATAGTGCCCAGCTTTTGTCTTCTAGGAGCTTTGGCAGAACGGCGCCGTAAATACCTAAATCATATCCGTCAGCTAGAATGGCTAGCCAACAAATAAAAACAACAAGTTTTGTAATAGAACTTGAAAAGATAGTTTCTGTAGATTCTAGATGAGGTGGAGCAGAAGGTTGCATAGTATTCACTCCTTTTATTTGTAGATGAATATATTATTTTATTTAATGTTAATATTTCCCTGCGTATGTCGAAATTTATATGAAAAGGTGTCATGAAAAAAAAAGTTCAACAGGATTCCCGTTGAACTTCTTTGTTTTTTTATTCGTTATCAACTCGCTTTAATGGTTGATCTGCTGGACCTTCCATAACATCCCCATCAATTGAAAAACGGGAACCGTGACAAGGGCAATCCCAAGTACAATCACCGTTATTCCATTCAACTTCACAGCCGAGGTGTGTGCAAGTTGTATCGACGATATGTAATTTTCCTTCTTTATCTTTATAAGCACCTGCTCGTTTACCGTTGACATGTACAACAGATCCTTCGCCAACTTCAAGATCTTCTGGCTTACGTAATGCGGTTTCAATTTTTCCTTCAATTAAGTGTTTAGCAACATCAATGTTCTGAGAGAGGAAAGTTTTTATATCTGGATTTGCATGAAAGCGTGATGGTGCAAACAGTTCTTTATATGGACTGTGGACTTTTAGAATGGAGTCCTTCAGTAAATGAGCTGCTGCAGTTCCAGTCGTCATTCCCCATTTACGATATCCAGTTGCCACAAATATATTTGGATTCCTTTCGTTAATATGTCCGATATAAGGAAGCTTATCTAGCGTGATTAAATCTTGTGCTGACCATCTATAGGGAACTTCATTTACTCCAAAAGTTGCTTCAGCAAAAGAATAGAGTGCTTCGTAATGAAGCATCGTATTTATTCCTTGGCCTGTTTTATGGCTCTCTCCGCCAATCAATATCAACTTTTCTCCATTGCTTGTCGTATAACGTATGGAGCGTTTTGGATCATCGATACTTAAATACATGCCCCCTGGATAATCCGTTTTTGCTTTTATTGCGAGGGCATAGGAGCGTTCTGCGTACATTCGCGTAAAGAAAAAGCTATTAGCATCATAAAAAGGAAAATGTGAACAAGAGACAATATATTTACAAGTGATGCGATGGTCACCCTTTGAAATTACTTGTGGATAATCTCCTTTTTCCACATCAATAGCTGTTGTTTGCTCATAAACCTTTCCGCCCATCTCCACAAACTTTTCTAAAAGTACTTTTAAATAAAGGAGGGGATGAAATTGCGCTTGATTTTTCATCACAAGTGCAGATTGTATGGGAATAGGAATCGACAGGGATTGAACATAGTCGCAAGGAATATTTAATTTTTGATAGGCTTCATATTCTTTCGTTAAATTTCGCAGGCCATTATTGGTAGTTGTATATAAATACGAATCTTCATTTGTGAAATTACAGTCGATTTTATATGTTTGTACAGTCTCGTTTATGAATTGTAGAGCTTTACTATTTGATTCGTAGTAAAGTTGAGCTTTTTCAACACCAAAATTGTTTATTAATTCATCATAAATAAGATCATGTTGAGCTGTTACTTTTGCGGTTGTATGCCCAGTTGTTCCATTTAAAACAGAACCAGAATCAATTAAAACGACTTTCATTCCTTCTTTAGCGAGTAAATAGGCGGTGGTAATGCCTGTAATACCAGCTCCGATAACAGCAACTTCTGTCTTTATATTTTCGGATAAATGAGGAAAAGTAGGAAATTGAGTAGATTCAATCCAATAGGATGATGGTAACTGCGGAAATGTGTCATCTGTCATTTTGAAAACCTCCAAATTAGAACAATTTTCCTTTTAATATTTCCATATTATATGGAATTCATGTATGTTGTTTTCGTAGCGTTCTATTTTTACTAAACGAAAGAAAAAATATTTTAATATAATTATTTTATTGGGGCAGTATGAAGAAGTAGGATTTATATAAAGCTAAATTCAAGTGATTCCATTTGTTGATTACATAGAGAGTTCTTGAATAAGATAGAGTCTATATTGTTTAAGTGGATATGTATATATACCTGATAAAGCCTTATGAAATCTATGCTTTTTCTTTAGTGAAATAAAGTATAATTATAAAAATATAACCAACTTTTATTACTAGGTCATAAAAGTTGTTGACAATATAGAAATTCTATTGTTATGATTCATCATGTGGAAAGGTTGATAGAGAGTAAAAAGAGAAATGTTTTTCATTGATAATAAAAGCGAAAGTTAAGTGACGATAGAGTGAGTATATTTTCCTTATGATAAATGCTTTTTGGATCACGTAGTAAAATCAATCTGGAAGCAAGAATTGATATATGCAAGTTGCGCGGGGCGCGGCATAAGAAAGGGGCAAAAGGATGAAGGAGCTTCATACGTTTGGGTGGTATGCAGCACGTGTAGCACCACATTTGCCGAAAAAAGCATTTAAACCAGTTCCTAATCGATTATTTGGTGGACTGGCTTATTTACTTGTGGCATTGGCTGGTTTAATAACGATCGGTGTATTTGAATTGAATGTGTGGGCAAATCTAGGAATTGCAATTGTTCTTGGATTATGTTTTGCTTCACTTGGATTTTTAGGACATGAAATTTTACATGGAACAGTTGTAAGAAAGGCATGGCTTCGTGATTTTTTAGGTGCGATAGCATTTATGCCATTATCAACTGGCCCAAAACTTTGGAGAAAGTGGCATAATGCAACGCATCATGTTCACACACAGCATGAAGAGAATGATCCAGATGCATGGCCGACATTTGAGAAACTGAAAAAGAGTAAGTTTTTGAGTTGGGTATATCGCATGCCTCTTCATGTACGTTCATTCTTTAGTTTCCTGTCACTAACAATTCAATTTACGTTACATTCGACTCGAATGTTCTTTCATTTTATAAAAGAATTTAAGTCATCCAATCAAAAATCTGTATGGCTTCAACTTCTTTTGCCCTGGACAGTTTGGATTAGTTTATTGTTTATTATGGGACCTACAAAGTGGTTCTTTGCATACGTGATTCCGTTGTTAATTGCTAACTTTATTGTAATGGCGTATATCGCAACAAATCACCGCTTAAATCCTATTGTTCCAGTAAATGATCCTTTAGCAAACTGTTTATCAGTAACAGTACCGCGCTGGGTAGACGTTTTACATTTCAATTTCTCATACCATACAGAACATCATCTGTTTCCTGCTATGAGTTCTAAATACTATCCATTAGTAAAAGATAAAATTAAAGAAATGTGGCCGGAACGCTATCACGAAATGCCGATGACAAAAGCTTTGGCAGCACTTTGGAATACACCACGTGTGTATTATCACGGAAGTGAATTAGTTGATCCGCATAGGGAGCATTTCTATGGTTCTTTAGGAAATGGATTGGATCCTCATAATATTTCATATCGTGAGGAACATATAGAGGAAAAAGAGACTATAAAAAAAGTAAATCAATAATAGACATATCTTACGATGAAAAAGCAAGCTCTCTTAGAGCTTGCTTTTTGTTATAAAGAGACTTCTTTCTTGTTCTTCGTCTTGACCTGGACAGAGTTATTTTCTTTTCGTTGTAGTCGTTTTTCTAGAAGACTAACAAGATAAGTAAATAGAAGAACTAGTGCGAGATAGTATACACCAACAATGATATATGTATCTAATTGCTGGAAGTTACCTGCGGCAATTGATAAACCGGATCCCCATAATTCGGACATTCCTACATAAGCGACAAGTGAAGAATCTTTTAATCCAATAATAAATTGGTTCCCTAGAGGGGGAAGAGACAGACGAAATGCTTGTGGTAATATAATCCGGCGCATCGCTAAAGGGTAAGGCATCCCTAAAGAGCGAGCAGCTTCCAATTGTCCACGGTCAACGGACTGAATGGATCCGCGGAAAATTTCAGTAATATATGCACCGTTATGAATTGCTAAAGCAATTGCTCCTGCCCAAAAAGGGGTAAAAACAACAACGGATGTAATCCCAAAATAGAGAATCGCGATTTGAACAATTAAAGGTGTACCACGAATAATGGCGATGTATACATGAGCAATACTATTTAAAACCTTATTGTTAGAGATTCGAAAGAAAGCGACTAGTAATCCAATTAGTGAACCGAGTAATAGGGATGTTAATGTTAATTGTAATGTGACAATAGTAGCCTTTAAGAGTGTGGGATAGGTAGAGATAAAAATTTCAAACATATGTGTCACCTCATATTGTATGGATTTTAGTGGGGCATGATTTATGAAATCTCTAAATGGCTAACTTACTTTGTTTTTGCCTCGTCTCCAAGAATATTACGCCCAAACCATTTCTTACTAATCTTTTCATACGTGCCGTCTTTAATGATTTCATCTAGCGCTTTATTTACCTTTTCGACCATGTCTTTATTGTCTTTATGAATAGCAATTCCCATTTCATCAAGGTTTAACGGTTTTCCAGCGTCTTTTATATTTGATTTACCTTCTTTAATCATACGAAGACCAACCATTTGATCAGTAATAACTGCGTCTACACGTCCTGGTTCTAAGTCCATAAGTGCAGTAATATCACTATCATATTCTGTAATTTGATCTGTATATTTTGCAACAAGGGTTTTGAAAGTACTTGCTTTTACAACACCTATTTTTTTACCTTTCAAGTCCTCTGGAGAAGAGATAGATGTATTCTCTTTAGCTACAAAAATTTGTGCACCAGAGCGATAATATGGATTTGAGAAATTCACGGCTTTTAATCGCTCTTCTGTAATTGCCATACTTCCTAATATCACATCATATTTTTTTGATTGTAGACCTTGAATCAATGTTTCCCAAGGATTTGTAACAGGAACAGGTTTCATTCCCATCTTTTTCGCGAGAGCTTCACCTATTTCTACATCAAAACCGACAAGTTTCCCGTCATTTTCTTTATAGTTAAAAGGTTTGTATAAACCACTCATCGCATAACGAAATTCCTTTTCACCATTAGATGAAGTAGTAGCACTTTCCTTACTACAGGCTCCTAGTATGAAGGATGTACATAATGTAATACTCGCAACAATGGTTAATAGTTTTCTTTTCATAAAACCCCTCCTATATATTGATCATACGGATGGTTTTAAGTATGTTACTGAGATATTTTATTTGGACAATTAGTTGTGCACCGTATGAATGTATTTCTTTTCATTTGAAACAGAAGTTACATTATAAAACGTTGCGTAAAAATTGCTTTGCCCGTTCATGCGATGGAGCGGAAAAAAATTGCGCTGGTGAAGCATCCTCTACAATTTTCCCGTCATCCATAAAGATAACGCGGTCAGCTACATCTCTTGCAAAATTCATTTCATGAGTAACAATGACCATTGTCATTCCTTCTTCAGCAAGTTCTTTCATAACTTGCAACACTTCTCCAACAAGTTCAGGGTCTAAAGCTGAGGTAGGTTCATCAAATAGCATAATTTTAGGATTCATGGCAAGAGCTCGTGCAATCGCAATTCGTTGTTTTTGACCACCGGAAAGGAGGTGGGGAGTTACATCTGCTTTATCTTGTAGGCCGACTTTTTGTAGGAGTTGATTTCCAATCTCCTTTGCATTTGCTGTCTCCAATTTTTTTACGTGAATAGGTGCTTCTATGATGTTTTCTAGTGAGGTCATATGAGGAAAGAGGTTAAAGTGCTGAAAAACCATACCAACATTTTCACGGACTTTGTTTAAATTTGAATGCTTTGGATCAATTCGCTCACCTTGTAAGTGAATTTCACCTTCATCGTACATTTCTAAAAAGTTAAGACAGCGAAGTAATGTACTTTTGCCGGAACCACTGGCGCCGATTAAAACAACAACTTCTTTTTCTTTTACTTCTAAATCAATTCCTTTTAAAACATCAAGTGATCCGAATGATTTTACTAGATTTCGAACTTGAATCATACAAAACCCCCAGTCAAAAATATATTTACAAATATTGCCCCGTATTTCTGTTATTAGTCATAAATTGTCAGAATCCTTTATTTTTTTCGTATAATTTGATATTCAAAGAAATAATGGTTTTTAAAATCCCTATATCTTTCTATAACGAAAATATGGATAATAATATATAGGTAGTACTTATATTGCTTATAAGAAGGGGGAAAGAAGAGATGGGAAAAGAAAGAAAAACATTTTCTTTTGGCTTACGTACACAACTTATGCTATTCACTACAGTTTTAGCTTTAATTACATATTCAACAAGTTTAATTTTCATTTACGTTATATATGATTATTTTCAAAGTTATGTAAGTCAAACTGTTTATAATATTATCGTTATGTTATTAGGTGTAGTATGGTCTGGAATTTTAGCGTATGGGGCAGCAATATTTTTAATTAAACCACTTCGAAAGTTGGAAGAAGCAGCAAGGAAAGCGGCTGAAGGTGATATTCGTGAAGATGTCCCATTGCCAAAGACCGATGATGAGATTAAATCTTTAAGTGTTGCATTTAATATGATGCTAGGGAACTTAAGGGGCATGGTAAAAAATATCGATACTACATTTTCGTATACAAATAATCAAGTTCAGCAAATTAGAAGACAAACATGGGAAGCGACAAAGCAAGCACGCGGTGTGTCTGAAACTCTTGCAGAGATTTCTTCTGGCGCCGAGCAATCAGCAGCTTCCATTCAGGCGATTGTTTCAACTGTCGATACAACAACCTCTATTGCGAGTGAAGTAGAAGAAAAAGCAAAACAGTCCGACGAGTTGTCTTTAGAAATGGTTCAAGCTTTAGGACAAAGTACACGTGTCTTTACTTCTTTAATTCAAGGCATTCAAACATTGGCAAAAGAGAATGAAGATTCGATGCAAAATGTACAGAAGTTAGAAGAACGAATGAAACAAGTAGAACATATTGTTTCTGTTGTGAGTGAGATTGCTAGTCAAACGAATTTATTAGCATTAAATGCTTCTATTGAGGCAGCTCGTGCTGGAGAGCATGGAAGGGGCTTTGCAGTTGTAGCTGAAGAAGTACGTAAACTTGCTGATGAAAGCGATCATTCTGCAAGAAATATATCGCAGTTATTACGAAATATGCAAGAGGAAGTGCAACAAGTCGCATTGAAAATGACGGAGCAAGTGAAAACAGCTAAAGAAGAGGCAAAACGAGGAGAAGCTACTGAATTAATTTTAAAAGAAATGTCATCGAGTATTATGGAAGTTGCCGATGCAACTAAGCAAATTAGTAGCTATATGAACGAACAAGTGAGTCACATTCATCAAACAGGAGC
Source organism: Bacillus sp. SRB_331 (assembly GCF_003264175.1). NCBI lineage: Bacteria > Bacillati > Bacillota > Bacilli > Caryophanales > Bacillaceae > Bacillus > Bacillus sp. SRB_331. The sequence goes on from NZ_NADV01000079.1 coordinate 8,566, forward strand.
ACAGACGAAGGCTGTAGCAGCAATTGCTGAGGAAACATCAGCTGGTTCACAAGAAGTGGCACGTGTGACGTTGCAACAATCTAAAAATATGGTAGTAATCGATCAATTATTAAAGGATTTAGAGAAGCAAGCAGCGGACTTGAAACAAACCATTGAACGATTTTCAATGTAAAAGAGAAGAACAGAATGCTGTTCTTCTCTTTTTTTAGCTAGATTTAATATCTACAGTTAAAAAGTATAAACTATGAACGTTTCCGCAACATTCTTTTCTGTCCCTTTCGGATGAAAATTATAGCGAGCTATAATATTAAAAGGGGTGTCTTTTATGAAAAAAGAAAAAAGACAACGATTAATTAAACAATTTGTAAAGGAGTATGAAATAGAGAAGCAAGAAAGATTAGTAGAATTGTTAGCAAAAAAAGATGTAGTAGTAACACAAGCTACAGTTTCTCGAGATATTCGTGAGTTAAACTTAACGAAGGTACCTTCTCAAGAAGGATTAATGATATATAAATTTTTCTCAGAAGAGCATTTACAAACTGATATAAAGTTAAAGAAAAAATTACGAGAGGTTGTTGTAAAAATTGATTGTGTAGATCAATTAATGGTTATTAAAACATTACCCGGTAATGCACATGTTATTGGTGCTTTGTTTGATGAGTTAGATTGGAAAGAAAAAATAGGATGTATATGTGGAAATGATACATGCCTTATAATTTCTCAGTCGAAATCAGATAGGGAGATTTTAGAAGAAAGGTTAAATTTAATTATTTAGATGCAAAATCCTGTTTTTAATAAAAATTAAAAACAGGATTTTTTTAAAAATACGGAAGTTAAATATTCAGCATATATGCGTAATATATGTATTTTTTTTATTGAAAAAGCGGGATGGAATGTTATAAAAATACAAATTTATATGATTTTAAAAAAATAACTTGTTTAATATTTCACAATGATAATGTGGATGTTTTCACAAAGATGAAAGCGCGTAGCATTTATTATGTACTTGTAAGACATCAAACATATTTAAAAGGAGGTACAACAAATGAAGCATCCGATACATGTTACTTCAGAAATTGGGGAATTACAAACGGTGTTATTAAAACGACCTGGTAAAGAAGTGGAAAACTTAACGCCAGATTATTTGCAACAATTATTATTTGACGATATTCCATACTTACCAATTATTCAAAAAGAGCATGATTATTTTGCACAAACATTACGCAATCGGGGTGTTGAAGTTCTTTATTTAGAAAAACTAGCTGCTGAGGCATTAGTAGATAAAAAACTTCGAGAAGAATTTGTTGATCGTATTTTAGAAGAAGGACAGGCTGACGTAAATGTTGCACATCAAACTTTAAAAGAATATTTACTTTCCTTTTCAAATGAAGAATTAATTCAAAAAATTATGGGTGGTGTACGGAAAAACGAAATTGAAACAAGTAAGAAGACACATTTATACGAATTAATGGAAGATCATTATCCGTTTTACTTAGACCCAATGCCTAATTTATATTTTACTCGTGACCCAGCAGCTAGCGTGGGCGATGGCTTAACGATAAATAAGATGAGAGAACCGGCGCGTAGACGTGAATCATTATTCATGGAGTACATCATTAAATATCATCCAAGATTTTCAAATCACAATGTGCCAATTTGGCTAGATCGTGATTATAAGTTTCCAATTGAAGGTGGCGATGAGCTAATTTTAAATGAAGAAACAATTGCAATTGGAGTATCTGCCCGTACGTCAGCTAAAGCAATTGAACGTTTAGCTAAAAATCTTTTTAGCCGACAAAATAAGATTAAGAAAGTGTTAGCAATAGAAATTCCAAAATGCCGAGCATTTATGCATTTAGATACAGTGTTTACAATGGTTGATTATGACAAGTTTACAATTCACCCAGCCATTCAAGGGCCAAAAGGAAATATGAATATTTATATTTTAGAAAAAGGTCCAGATGTGGAAACTCTTAAAATTACACATCGTACTTCTTTAATGGCAGCATTAAAAGAGGTATTAGGTTTAAGTGAATTAGTTCTTATTCCTTGTGGAGGAGGAGATGCAATTGCTTCCGCTCGTGAACAATGGAATGACGGTTCTAATACATTAGCAATTGCGCCAGGTGTAGTTGTTACATATGATCGCAACTATGTATCCAATACTTTATTACGGGAACATGGTATAGAAGTCATTGAGGTGCTAAGTTCGGAATTATCTCGTGGTCGTGGGGGTCCACGTTGCATGAGTATGCCAATTGTTCGTAAAGATATTTAGTATAAATAACGGAGAAAGTAGGGATGAAGTATGTTAATGACTAGATCAAATTTAAAAGGAAGAAGTTTTCTAGCTGAAAAAGATTTTACACAAGAAGAATTATTATATTTTCTAGATTTAGCAGCAGAATTAAAAGAGAAAAAGAAAAACGGTGTCCCGCATCATTATTTAGAAGGTAAAAATGTAGCGCTATTATTTGAAAAAACCTCTACTCGTACGCGATGTGCATTTACAGTAGCATGTACAGATTTGGGGGCGAACCCTGAATATTTAGGGAAAGGTGATATTCAGCTTGGGAAAAAAGAATCCGTAGAGGATACAGCAAAAGTGTTAGGACGCATGTTTGACGGAATTGAGTTTCGTGGATTTAATCATGAAACTGTAGAATCTTTAGCACAAAATTCTGGTGTGCCGGTTTGGAATGGATTAACAGATATGTGGCATCCAACACAAACACTTGCAGATTTATTAACAATTAGAGAACATGTAGGGAAATTAAAAAATGTGAAGCTCGTTTACGTTGGAGATGGACGAAATAATGTTGCTAATAGCTTACTAGTTGGTGGAGCGATCGTTGGAATGGATGTACGTATTTGTACACCGGAATCTTTATGGCCAGAGCAAGAAGTAATTGATTTAGCAAAAAAATATAATGAACAGGTAATGATAACAAGTAATGTGGAAGAAGCTGTTGCGAATGCAGATGTAATTTATACAGATGTATGGGTGTCTATGGGTGAGGAAGAAAAATTTGCTGAACGTGTCAAGTTATTGAAACCTTATCAAGTAAATATGAAAATGATTAAAGAAACAGGAAATGAAAATGTGATTTTCTTACATTGTTTACCCGCATTCCATGATGTTGAAACGATGTATGGTGAGGAAGTTTATGAGAAATATGGGTTGAGGGAAATGGAGGTAACTGACGAAGTATTCCGCAGTAAACATTCAAAAGTATTTGATCAGGCTGAAAATAGAATGCATACAATTAAAGCGGTTATGGCAGCTACTTTAGGAAATATGGAGTAAAGAAGAAAGGGAGTCTTCCTTTCTTCTTTCTCCTCCTTTAGACACTATCATTTACTATGGCTTTCGTATTGTTATTGCAATTAAAGAGAGGTGAGTGGAATGGATGAAGATAAGAAATTAGGGTTGTTTACATTAACGGCGCTTGTAGTGGGGTCTATGATTGGCGGTGGAGCATTTAATTTAGCAAGTGATATGGCAAAAGGTGCTGGTGCTGGAGCCATTATTATTGGTTGGGTTATAACAGGAATTGGGATGATTGCGCTTGGATTATCTTTTCAAAATCTAACTGTAAAACGGCCAGATTTAGATGGCGGTATTTTTAGCTATGCAAAAGCAGGATTTGGTAATTTCATGGGATTTAATAGTGCGTGGGGATATTGGCTATCTGCCTGGCTTGGTAATGTAGCTTACGGTACATTATTGTTTTCTTCATTAGGGTATTTCTTCCCAATCTTTGAGGGCGGTCAAAATGTAGCATCCATTATTGGTGCAAGCGTATTATTATGGTGTGTTCACATGTTAATTTTACGTGGAGTTCAATCAGCAGCACTTGTGAATTTAGTAACTACAATCGCAAAATTAGTACCTGTATTTGTATTTATTGTTATAGGAATCTTCGCGTTTCATATTGATACGTTTCTAGATGGATTTTGGGGACAAACTGGTTCTTTTTCATGGGGAGCGGTTGGCAGCCAAGTTAAAAGTACAATGCTTGTAACTTTATGGGTGTTTATTGGGGTAGAAGGGGCTGTTGTTTTATCTAGTCGAGCAAAAAATAGAAGTGATGTAGGGAAAGCAACGGTTATTGGCTTAATTGGTACACTCATCATTTACATTTTAATTACATTACTGTCTCTTGGACTTATGCAGCAAGCAGATATTGCTAATTTGAAAAATCCGTCTATGGCTTATTTATTTGAAAGTGTTGTTGGAAAATGGGGGGCTATCTTTATTAATTTAGGTTTAGTCATCTCTGTATTAGGTGCTTGGTTAGGCTGGACTTTACTCGCATCTGAAATTCCATATTTGGCGGCTAAAGGCGGAGTATTTCCAAAATGGTTTGCAAAAGAAAATAAAAATAAGGCTCCAATAAATTCATTATGGATAACAAATGGCTTAATTCAAATGTTCTTATTAACATTCGTCGTTTCCGATCAGGCGTATAACTTTGCATTCTCTTTAGCATCTTCAGCTATTTTAATCCCATATGCTTTTTCAGCATTTTATCAACTGAAGCATAGCTTAAAGTCTGAAGAAGTGGATCGAAATAAAAATATAATAATTGGTTTGATAGCAAGTATTTATGGTGTGTGGTTAGTTTATGCAGCTGGTTTAGAGTATTTATTATTAACAATGACCTTATATGCGCCAGGTATTTTTATTTTTTACAATGTTCAAAAGCAAAAGAGTTCGAAGCAAATATTTACTCGAGTGGAATTAGCATCATCGGTAGCAATTGGTGCTTTAGCATTCTTTGCGATTTATGGATTAATTACAGGCAGTATTACTTTATAAAGCGCTGTGAAAGCGAAATTAACTGGAGGGCTGAAATATGGCACGAAGAAAAATTGTAGTTGCACTAGGGGGAAATGCGATACAGTCTGGAAAAGCTACTGCAGGGGCACAGCAAGAAGCATTAGAAAAAACAGCGGAACAACTTGTGAAAATAATGGAAAATGATGTAGATATAGTAATTGCGCACGGAAATGGCCCGCAAGTGGGGAATATTTTATTACAGCAAAAAGCTGCAGAAACGGAAAAGACACCTGCAATGCCATTAGATACTTGTGGTGCAATGAGCCAAGGGATGATTGGATATTGGATGGAAAATGCGATTGAAAAGGCATTGAAAAAACGGAATATAAAAAAAGACGTAGCAACGGTTATAACACGCGTTGTCGTGGATGAAAAAGATGAGGCATTTAAAAATCCAACTAAACCAATTGGTCCTTTTTATACGGAAGAAGAAGCAAGAAGATTAATGGAAGAAACAAAAGCAGTGTTTAAAGAGGATGCTGGCAGAGGGTGGAGACGTGTTGTTCCATCACCGAAGCCTGTAAGTATTCATGAGCATAAAGTAATTAATTCTTTAGTTGAGGATGGAAATATAGTGATAGCTGTTGGTGGGGGTGGAATTCCAGTAATTGATTCCGAAGAAGGGTTAAAAGGAACTGAAGCGGTTATCGATAAAGATTTCGCTGCGCAGAAATTAGCTGAATTAGTAGATGCTGATACGCTCGTAATTTTAACTGCAGTTGATCATGTGTATGTAAATTATAATCAACTGAATCAAAAGAAATTAGAGCATGTCACAGTGAATCAATTAGAAGAATACATTGAGGAAAAACAATTTGCTGCGGGAAGTATGCTTCCAAAAATTGAAGCTGCTATTAATTTTGTTAATACAAATCCAAAAAGAAAAACAATTATTACGTCTTTAGAAAAAGTATATGAAGCACTAGAAGAAAAAGCTGGTACTATTATTTCTAAACAGAATGTATGCATGTATGTTTAAATAATTGTGTGCGCTATTTATTAGTAAAAAAAGAATGAAGTTAGTAACTTCATTCTTTTTATTTATTAATATTTTTTGTACTCATTGTTCATAAAGTTTTCATGATGAAATCTTAACATATAAGTTAATTATGATAAAATTTAATTTGAATACGCTTTCTTGATTTTTCGCTCCAACATACAGCAAGAGAGAGGGAATTTTATGAATAGACGGAACGTAGTTAAAGACTTAAAACAATTTGAATTATTTGCTCATTTAACAGAAAAGAAATTGAAAGGTTTGGCGGAGTTTGTCTATTGGCGAACTTATAAAAAGGGTCAATTTTTATTCTTAGAAGGGGATTCAAGAGAAAGAATTTACTTCATGTTAGATGGTTTTGTAAAGTTAGAGCGGGTAAATCAAAGTGGAAATTTATTATATGATGACTATGTAAAGCGGTATTCTATTTTTCCTTATGGTGGTATGTTTACAGACAGAGGATATAACTATACGGCAGAAGCGATGACAGATGTAGAAGTATATTATATTCCGGCAGTAATTTTCGAAGATATGGTGAAATCTAGTAGGACGCAATTAATGTACGTTGTTCAGCAATTATCATCAATATTAAAACTAAACGAAAATCGAGTGCAAAATATTACAATTCCTAATGCACAAGATCGAGTCATTCAAACATTAAATTATTTAATGCAAGATTTAGGAGAACAGAGTGGCGAAACGATTGTAATTTCATGCCCACTTACAACAATTGAAATATCAAAAATATCTGGGACGTCCCGAGAGACGGTTAGCGGCGTATTAAAACAATTAAAAAACGATAGTATTGTTACAATTCTGGATAAAAAAATTACAATACATAATCCAACATATTTTGAGGAGATCTCTATGTGAAAATTGCATATTGATTTTCTAATTCATATTGTATATTAATAAGGTTCTTTATATATTTATAAGGAACTTTTTTACGTTATCCTCTATAAAATGATTGTATATTATGGTAATAATAGCTAAAATCGATAATAAAAAAGCAAAAGGAAGGGGAGAAGGAATGGTTCGAATTGAGTATGATCGATTAGTAGCTATTTGTTACAGTATAGGGGTTTTGTTATTATTAAAAATTCCAAACGACAATGAATTAATTGGGGAAAAACTATTCAATTTCTATAAGGTTCCGGTATATACATATATTTATATGGGTTATAAAGTTTCAAATATATTAATTGTTTCTTTCGTACTACATATAATCGCATTTATATTACTTCTAAAATGGCTAGTAAAAAAGAAATCTAGTACATTTAGAACAATGAATAAGATAAAAGTAGTAGGCATTAGTATTTTGATTTTAATGATGCCGTTTATTTTAAATAACATTCTCCATACATTGAATAAAACATGGTACTACGCAGGAAAAACAGGGGTAGAGGCGATAGAATATAAAAAAGAAGATAGCCAGTGTAGAATGGAGAAAAATGGAGAGGGTATCGAACAAAAATGCATTGTGACTTTAAAAAATTATCGTAATCATTCACAGGCATTAAAAGTTGTTTTATATGATAATGCAAACGAGAATTCAAAAGGTTATCCAGTACCGAAACCAGTCTATTTACAAAAACATGAGACAAAACAATTCGAATTTCAAATTCCTGTTGCTTATAATAGCGGTATTGAAAAAGATAAAGTACCAAATATTAAATTACATTCATTGCATAAAAATGATGAGAAATACAATTAATCCGTAATTGAAAGTTTATGAGTAGGAGCAATAATTTGAAAAGATATAGAAAATCAACTTGAATCATCCAACATGCTGTGAGGTAACGGCATATTGGATGGTTTTTTATTTTATCCCCTTTTTTACGTATGAAAGGGTGGGATACTTTGTTGAAAACGAAAAACATTACAAGGGTCATATGCTGTCTTCACTTTACGCAACCTTTGAAAATTAGAGCCATAATAACTAGTTTGCCAATTTTTTATGTCGATATCGGGCCAATTGACATAGTCTCCTAGTGTGTAAGGATCTAAGCTTTCCCGTAAATCTTTAACCCAGCGTATATTTCGATTTTCTTCATCGTTGCATTTCCAAGAAGTAATATATTCTTGAGCAATAATTGCCTTGCGGTGGAAATAAGCTGTTTCATTAGGCGAAATGTTTTCTACAGCACCTACGAGTGATTGGTGCCAAATACTCGCATCTTTATTTGGTGCATGAGAAAGAAAATATTGTAAGATTTGAATACCTTTAAGAGGGATAGGTTTATATACGTAGGAACCAGAGCGTTTGAATTTTTTAGGAATATTTCCGCTATTAAAGAATTGAACAGCCTTTATATACGGGACTTCATCTATAAAGAGAGAAGGATTACCAGTTTCAAGAAGAGGAGATAATAGATGATAGAGTTCAGAAGGAGAGCCGACAAATTCACCTTTCACCTCGATTTTATTTCGTTGTTTAGAGAATAATTCAATTGATGAAGTGAGGCGTTCATCTATATAAGGTGCCCAGTTTTGCCAAGCTTGAAATGCAGCAATAAAGTCTTTCCATTCCCATGTAAGTGAGAAAATTGATACGTTTTTAATAGGGTGGACTCGAAAGGTTAAGGAAGTAACAATTCCGAAATTTCCACCGCCACCGCCACGGCATGCCCAAAATAGGTTAGGGTTTTCTTGTTCATTTGCACGAATGATTTTTGCACCAAATTTTCCGCACGCTTGTACCATTTCGACTTCTACTAATTGATCACATGTTAGTCCAAATAAGCGTGAAAGCATGCCAATGCCACCGCCGAGTGTTAGCCCCACAATTCCGACACTTGCACTTGTGCCAGCTGGTATTGTAACACCGTATTTCCAAAGTTCTTTATACACAGTGCCAAGATGTGCACCCGCTTCAATTGTTGCTGTTAATTTTCCTGTACTAACCGTAATTTGCTTCATTTCACTCACATCAATAATAAGCCCGCCATTTAAAAGAGAGAAATTTTCGTAGCTATGTCGTCCACTTCTTAAGCGAAATGGTATATGACGCTCACGTGCCCATTTTAAGGCGTTACACACATCATTTTTATTTTGACAAAAAACAATAATACAAGGAAATTTTGGAATGCTTAAATTTAAATTTATTCGGGCTATGTCATACCCAGGATCCGCGGGAACGATGATACGACCAGTTAATTTTGTTTGTTTCAATTTATATCTCCTTTCTGAAATAATATGAGCTTGTATTAGTATATGAAGAGTGTATTTAACACGCATGGACGAGAAGAAGAGAAGGGTTAGATTTATCCCGTTATTTGCGAGAAGTAAGACAATCGGGCTGAAGCAAAGAAGATAGGGCTGCTCGTAAAAGCTCGATTGGTAAGGGCTAATAATCAGCGGGGAATGGACACCTCCTTAACGATTAAAGTTTCACTTTATCTTTGTGAGAAATAAATAAGGCATAAGAATAAGGAAACTACATAGAGTTCAATGAAAACAGTTGCAAACTATTCATATTTTGTTATGATAGTGTTACGAAAACGTTTGCATAAAAAATCCGATGGGATGCAAAAGGAGAGAATTAGTATGAATAAGACATGGTGGAAAGAAGCTGTCGCTTATCAAATTTATCCACGTAGCTTTATGGATTCAAATGGTGATGGTATTGGAGATTTACAGGGGATTATTGCAAAGCTGGATTATTTAAAAGATTTAGGTATAGATGTAATTTGGATTTGTCCAATGTATAAATCACCTAATGACGATAATGGTTATGATATTAGTGACTATCAAGATATTATGGATGAATTTGGTACGATGGAAGATTTTGATATGCTACTAGATGAAGTTCATAAGCGTGACATGAAGCTTATTATTGATTTAGTTATTAATCATACAAGTGATGAGCATCCATGGTTTATTGAATCAAGTTCTTCTAAAGACAATCCGAAGCGTGATTGGTATATTTGGCAGGATGGGAACGACGGCGCGGAACCAAACAATTGGGAAAGTATCTTTAATGGTTCTGCATGGGAATATGATGAAGTGACAGAGCAATATTATTTACATTTATTCTCGCGTAAACAACCAGATTTGAACTGGGAGAATAAAGAAGTTCGTGAAGTTTTATATGATACTGTTAATTGGTGGCTTGATAAAGGTATTGATGGTTTCCGCGTCGATGCGATTAGTCATATAAAAAAAGAAGATGGCCTCAAGGATATGCCAAACCCAAAAGGGTTAAAGTATGTGCCTTCTTTTGACAAACATATGAATGTAAATGGTATTCAGCCATTACTAGAAGAATTAAAAGAAAACACATTTGCTAAATACGATATTATGACTGTTGGAGAAGCAAATGGTGTGAAAGTTGAAGATGCTGATCTTTGGGTTGGAGAAGAGAATGGTAAATTCAATATGGTATTCCAATTTGAGCATTTAAGCTTATGGGATGCAGAAAAGAAGAAAGATCTTGATGTTGTTGAGTTGAAAAAAGTATTAACAAAGTGGCAAAAAGGTTTAGAAAATAAGGGATGGAATGCTTTATATATTGAAAATCATGATAAGCCACGTATTGTGTCTACTTGGGGAAATGATAAAGAATATTGGCGTGAAAGTGCAACGGCTTTAGGAGCGATGTATTTCTTTATGCACGGCACACCGTTTATTTATCAAGGACAAGAAATTGGTATGACAAATGTTCAGTTACCAAATATTGAAGATTACGATGATGTAGCAATTAAAAATTTATATCGTGAGAAAATTGCAGAGGGCGTATCACATCAAGATATGATGGAAATTATATGGGCTTCTTGCCGCGATAATTCACGTACACCTATGCAGTGGAACGATGAGATGAATGCTGGCTTCACAACAAGTACACCTTGGTTTGGCATGAATCCAAATTACAAAGAAATTAATGTTGAAAAGCAAAAAAATGAAGAAAAGTCTATTTTCAATTTCTATAAGAAAATGATTGCCTTGAAAAAAGAGCACGATGTACTGAACTACGGTACGTACGATTTACTTTTAGAAGACGATCCACAAATTTATGCATATACACGTACGCTACAGGATGAAAAAGTCATTGTAATTAGTAATATCTCAAAAGAGGAATCTGTGTATAATGAGAGTTTATTCGCATTAGAACGCAAACGTTTGCTTTTAAATAACTATGAAGTTGCGGAACATGAACAAATAACTACAATCACGTTGAAACCTTATGAAACAAGGGTTTATCGCATTTCATAATGAAAAAGGATGCTCCTTGAGCATCTTTTTTTATGAAAAAAAATAAATTTCTATTGCAATGTGAAAACGCTTTTATTAAAATAGATTTATGAAAACGGTTGCGTAAAGAGAAAAAGAAACATAAGGAATCGTTTTCATAAGAGAAACAGAAATTATAATTTAAATCATTATGTTGTTATAAATAAAGGGGAGGAAAAACAGATGAAAATTACGTCTTTTGATTTTTGGCAAAAGTTCGGGAAAGCGTTACTAGTTGTTGTAGCTGTAATGCCAGCAGCTGGTTTAATGATTTCCATCGGTAAGTTAATTGGGATGTCTGCTGGGGATGTTAACGCAGTTCATACCATTGCTCGAGTAATGGAAGACATCGGTTGGGCAATTATTACAAATCTACACATCTTATTCGCAGTAGCAATTGGGGGATCTTGGGCGAAGGATCGAGCAGGTGGTGCATTTGCAGCACTATTAGCATTCGTCTTAACAAACAGAATTACAGGAGCTATATTTGGCGTAAACGCTCAAATGTTAGCGGATTCAAAAGCGACAGTTTCTTCATCATTAGCAGGTGATTTACTTGTAAAAGATTATTTCACTTCTGTACTTGGTGCACCAGCATTAAACATGGGAGTGTTCGTAGGGATTATCACAGGTTTCTTAGGAGCTACTTTATATAACAAATACTACAACTATAATAAACTGCCACAAGCATTAGCATTCTTTAATGGAAAACGATTCGTACCATTCGTTGTAATTGTATGGTCTACAGTCACTGCGATTGTATTATCACTTGTATGGCCATTTATCCAAAGTGGATTAAATGAATTTGGTCGCTGGATTGCAGCATCTAAAGACAGTGCGCCAGTTATTGCACCGTTTGTATACGGAACGTTAGAACGTTTATTATTACCGTTTGGATTACATCATATGTTAACGATTCCGATGAACTACACAGAGCTAGGCGGAACATATACGATGTTAACTGGTTCAAAAGTTGGACAAATTGTAGCAGGACAAGATCCATTATGGCTTGCATGGATTACAGATTTAAATAACTTATTAGCAAATGGAGATACGAAAGCATATAACGATTTGTTAAATAACGTTGTACCAGCTCGTTTCAAAGCTGGACAAGTTATCGGCTCAACAGCAGCGTTAATGGGGATTGCGTTTGCGATGTTCCGTAATGTTGATAAAGAAAAACGTGCAAAATATAAACCAATGTTCTTATCAGCTGCATTAGCAGTATTCTTAACAGGTGTAACAGAACCAATTGAATTCATGTTCATGTTTATTGCGCCAGTATTATATGTTGTATATGCAATTACAACAGGACTTGCATTCGCATTAGCAGATTTAATTAACTTACGTGTTCATGCATTTGGATTTATTGAGTTAATTACTCGTACACCAATGATGGTTAACGCAGGTTTAACAAGAGATTTAATCAATTTCGTTATCGTTTCATTAGTGTTCTTCGGTCTTAACTTTACATTATTCAACTTCTTAATTAAAAAGTTCAATTTACCAACACCAGGTCGTGCGGGTAACTATATTGATAATGAAGATGAGTCATCAGAAGGAACAGGAAACGTACAAGATGGTTCATTAGCGACAAAAGTTATCGATTTATTAGGTGGAAAAGAAAATATTGCTGACGTAGATGCTTGTATGACACGCTTACGTGTAACAGTAAAAGATTTAGATGTTGTTGCACCAGAAGCACAATGGAAACAAAATGGTGCTTTAGGACTTATCGTAAAAGATAAAGGTGTACAAGCAGTATATGGCCCGAAAGCTGACGTATTAAAGTCAGACATTCAAGATATGTTAGGTGCGTAATAATATGAAATTGCTAACTTTAAATTGTCACTCTTGGCAAGAAGAGAATCAAATTGAAAAAATAAAGTATCTTGCTAAAGTAATTCAAGAAGAAGATTATGATGTGATCGCATTGCAAGAAGTAAGTCAGTCTATACAAGCTGAAAATGTATGCGGTAACAAGAAAAAAGATAATTTTGGACTTTTACTGCTAGAAGAGTTAAGAGCATTAAATGTAAAAGAATACAATATTATTTGGGATTTCTCTCATATTGGATATGATGTGTACGAGGAAGGATTAGCAATTATAACAAAGCACAACATTGTAAAGGAAGATACGTTCTTTGTCTCAGAAAATAAGGATACAACGTATTGGAAAACACGCAAAATTGTAAGTGCAACAATTGCTTATAATGATAAGAATATAACGTTTTATTCTTGCCATCTTGGCTGGTGGAATGATGAAGAAGAATCATTCAAAGACCAAGTTGATCGTTTAATGGAGCATGTAAATAGCAATGAACTTTCCTTCTTAATGGGTGATTTTAATAACAATGCTCGTTTGGAAGGAGAGGGCTATGAGTATATGATGCAAAAAGGTTTATATGACACATATGAACTAGCGATAAAGAAGGATGAAGGAACAACTGTCCAAGGTGAGATTGCTGGTTGGGATGAAAATAAACAAAACTTACGAATCGACCTAATATTAAGCAATCAAAGTAAAACAGTTACTTCTTCAAAAGTCATATTTAATGGAACAAATCGAAATGTAATTTCTGACCATTTCGGTGTAGAAGTACAATTAGATATATAATAGAAGAAACCCTCACAGATAATGAAAAGCTGGGAGGGTTTTTTGATAAATACAAGTATTCCCAAGAGAAAATACTTGTATTTTTTATGACATTTCCTATATATTTGTTATTATTGAATGTAAAACTAATTTGGTCATTTTGTATGCATACTTTTTTTACTTCGTTATATAATGAAGTAAGTGAAATATTTAATGGGAAAAATAGTATGTTTTCGTTTAATCCACGATGTAGAAGGTGATATAATTACAAAATGTATGTATCATTTTCTAAAGAAGGAAAAATATATAATTAGGTGATAACTTTTATGAAACAAATTTGGCGTATTTATAAGACAGATTTACGGAATGTAGCCAAACATTGGGCTGCAATTGTTATTGTTTTAGGGTTAATGATTTTACCATCGTTATATGCATGGTTTAACATTAAAGCTTCTTGGGATCCTTACGGAAATACGAAAGGAATCCAAATTGCAGTTTCTAACCAAGATGTTGGATCAAATTTAAGAGGGAAAGATATTAACATCGGGGAAGAAATTGTAGATTCACTTAAGAAGGACAAAAATTTCGGGTGGAAGTTTGTTGATGAAAAGCAAGCAATTTATGGAGTAGAGCGTGGAGATTATTCCGCAAGTATTACTATTCCAAAAGATTTTTCTGAAAAGATTGCAACGGTCTTGAATGAAAATCCACAGAAACCAGAACTTGATTACTATGTAAATGAAAAAGTAAATGCGATTGCACCGAAAATTACAGCTAAAGGTGCATCGGGTCTTACAGAAGAGGTTAGTAAAAACTTTGTTAAAACAGCAAACGGTGAGATTTTTGAAATCTTCAATGACCTTGGAATCGATTTAGAAACTAACTTACCGAGTATTGAGAAGATTAAGGATCTTGTCTTTAAGTTAGAAGCACAGTTCCCAGAAATGAATACACTTATGGATAAGGCGTTAGATGATGCGACTCGGGCAGAAGATATCGTGAAAGTAGCACAAAAAGATCTACCTGTTGTAGAGAGTGTAATAAATGATGGGCAAGAAGCGTTGGCAAATTTAGATAAGTTCTTTGCAAAACAAGATCAAACATTAAAGAATGCTCCAGGAACGATAAGAAATGATTTAGTAGCAGCAAAAGGCGTTATGGATAGTGCAGCTGCATTTACTGACTTTTTAATGAATCCAGGTGTAGACTTAAATATTCCTGATTTGTCTGGAATGAATGGATTACCTGAATTTCCTGCAAGACCAGACCTTTCTAAGTTGAATAGTGATGGTTATAAGAGTATAGCGCAAAATATTAATCAAACAGTAAATAATGTTTTAAGCTCATCACGTGCAGGAACAGCTTATGGGAAAAGTGTTATAAATGGATTGCAAAATGGTCAGTTTGATCCAGAACAAGCAAAGAAAGATTTAAATGCGGTATCAGATCGATTACAAACTGGTACAGATGGTATTTCATATCTTATTAATTTCTTTACTGAACTTCAAAATTCAGCGACGACTGATTTTGGAAATAGCTTTTTCAAAGACCGAGTGGATCACTTAACTAATGTTAAAAAAGGTATGGAAAATGCAAACAATGGTATTAAAGATATTGTAAATGCTATCGGTACAGGACAAGAAGTAAAGAAAGATGTAACAGATGTAGCGAATCAAAAATTAGATGCAGCAAATGCATTGATTGATCAAACTGAAAAAGATTACAATGAAACATTTGTAGCAGATTATAAAAAAGCAGTTAGCACAGTAGATCAAGCTAAAGCTGATGCAAATGCAGTATATGATAATGCAAAAGCAGATTACGATAAAGTAAAAAATGGCATTGAAGGTGCAAAAGCTGATTTACAAAAGGCGAAAGAAGATGTAAAAAATAGAGGTATTAACGATTTAGATTCAACGAAAGTAGCTTTAAATAGTTTAAATGGTCAATTCCAATCTGGAATCGGTTTAATTGATGATATGATTCCAGTTCTAGAAAGCACAAATAAGGTTTTAGCGGATGTAAATAGTGATAAAAACCTTAATAATGGAATTGCAAAATTAAATAAAGCGAAAAGCAGTTTGCAAAAAGGTGTAGAGGCAACGAATAAGGGGATTACACTTCTTAACAATGGCCAGAAACCTACAAAAGATGTAATTGAAAGTATTAACAATGCAGCAAAAGGTGGAGCAGCTCAATTAGCAGATGTATTGTCCACGTATGATTCAGAAATTGTTCCGAACTTTAATACAGCAATTGCTCGTACAAAAGAGATGTCGAAAAATACAACTCAAATTTTAAATGATGCAGACAAAAAGCTTCCAGATGTTAAAAAATTACTAGAAGATTCATCCAAAGGCTTAGTAGACGGTAGAAAGAAATTAGCAGACATTAAAGCTGAAATGCCGGAGACTGAGAAAAAGATTAAAGAATTAGCAGATAAAATTCGTGATTTTGAATCTGAAGAGGATATAAAAGACATCATACGCTTATTGAAAAACGATGTTGAAAAGCAAAGTGACTACTTTGCAAATCCAGTAAATTTAAAAGAGAATAAATTATTTGCAATGCCGAACTACGGTTCAGCAATGTCACCATTCTATACAGTGCTTGCATTATGGGTAGGCGCATTATTAATGGTTTCATTATTAACGGTAGAAGTACACGAAGAGGGCGCGAATTATAAGAGCCATGAAGTTTACTTCGGACGTTTATTAACATTCTTAACGATAGGTCTTTCACAAGCGTTTATCGTATCAATGGGAGATATATTCTTACTCGGTACGTACGTAGTCGATAAGTTCTGGTTTGTGTTATTTAGTTTATTTATTGGGGGAGTATTTGTTTGTATCGTATACTCACTCGTTTCTATTTTCGGAAACGTTGGGAAATCGATGGCGATTATTTTACTTGTACTACAAGTAGCAGGATCGGGCGGTACGTTCCCAATTCAAATGACACCACCATTCTTCCAAGCGATTTATCCGTTCTTGCCATTCACATATGCTATTAGTGCAATTCGTGAAACAGTAGGTGGAATGCTTTGGGATATAGTAACTAGAGATTTACTTGTGTTAAGTGCTTTCGTAGTAATCATGGTTGTGGCTGCATTATTACTGAAAACACCAATTAACAAATCAAGTGAAAAGTTTGTTGAGAACGCAAAAGGAAGTAAAATTATTCATTAAAAATAAAAGGTTCCTACCGATAGTGAACTGTACCCTATAAAATGGACAGTTTAATAAAAAAGCCCTGAAAAATCAAGCACTTAAAAGGTGGTTCCGATATTCGATCGGAGCCATCTTTTTTAAT
>NZ_NADV01000080.1:0-813 GCF_003264175.1 Bacillus sp. SRB_331
ATATTGAAATTGATCGTAATTTGAGTGCTTCATGCGAAGATATATACTCTCCCCGTGGTGTAGCTTTGCATCATTTTCTTTGTAGAATTCAAATGCTATAGGTGTACCAGATAAAGCATTGTTTTCTTTACTTGCAAGTGAGACATAATCATAACGGTTTGCTACATACCATTCAAATGTTAGACCTTGATAAGGAGATTCACTTGGTACGATATAATAGTTTTTCCCTGCTTCTATGACGTTTCCTTCTATATCATAGATTAATGCGGTCTCTATACTTGGAGCTTTCACATTTTCAGTAAAAGTTTTAAACCAAAGATTTAAGAAACCTGCTGTATTGCGCTGAGCTTCTCCTAAGCTTCGCTGCACAGCTGGGGTAACCATTTCTTGCCACAATTGTGCCTTACCACTATTATAATACTTAAATGTTTTATCATTAGTAATATTTTGGATTTCAGGTTTAGCTACTCGGGCTGCATAATCAATCCATTCTTCAGGTGTGGATAGAGAGTCGTTATAATTCCCTCCAGTATTGACTGCAAATTGATTTTGAATGGTTGTAACATAATTTTCAAAGTAGCTATGATATTTTATAGCTCTCGTATCAATTGCGGTAAAATTTGCTGCATGCATAGGTTGGGTAGCATCTGTAAAGTAGTGCGTGGCTACTCCTAAGTAATAGAAAGCTTTTTCATAGTCTTTATTTCGTAAATGTTCTCCAGATTCATAAAAGTATTTCTTACCTTGTGTAAGAGCCGTTGGATTTGTTTCTCCTCTATAATTTTCTTTAGTATCAGGATCATAAAAATGAGA
>NZ_NADV01000081.1:0-500 GCF_003264175.1 Bacillus sp. SRB_331
ATTTGCATAAGAATCTTTATATTTAGAAAGGAATAAAAAAATGAAAAAATTCGCATCAACACTATGTATAGCTGGAGTGACTTTAACTATTTTAGGAGTATCTCCTCAAAGTAGCTATGCTCATCTTGATCAAATTGATTTAAATGAGAATGATCCTATTACTGCAGGATGGTCTGCAGAAGCTCCGTATCATTCTGATAAAAGCACACATTTATGGATTGCAAAACAAGCTATTGAAATTATGAAAACAGAATCTAATATTGAAGCAAATAAGCAGGCTGTGGACTTTTTAAATTATCCGCAATATAAAGATCTATTTTCTAAAGGATTATATGATGCAGATTATAATGCAGAGTTTAACGATGGTGGAACAGGAATAGGCGGCGTTTTTAAAGGCGGATGGAAATCTCATTTTTATGATCCTGATACTAAAGAAAATTATAGAGGAGAAACAAATCCAACGGCTCTTACACAAGGTAAGAAATACTTTTATGAATCTG
>NZ_NADV01000082.1:0-10346 GCF_003264175.1 Bacillus sp. SRB_331
TACCTGTTAGATAAACTAAAAAAACACTCGTCCTTAATCAGAACGAGTGTTTTTTATCCGTAAACGTCAAGTAACTTCACTTATTGGCAACAAACAAAAAAGCCCATCTCTTTTTTCATAAAAGATGAGCTTTTTTATCTTTCGATTATTCTAAATAATCTGTTAAAAAGAATAAAATACTGTAGCTTTGAAATAAAGTCGTACCGTTTATAAAGAAGATGTACTGTTTATACAGAAGTTGCATCGTTTTATCCCTTTGGATTTCCTTTTCTATGGGTTACTCCCCATCGCCAACAAGCTAATAAAGGCAAATACCCCCAAAATGAGAAAATTGGAATATATAGGTAAAAATATACATTTTTTTGTTTTGGAGCAACTAGTTTCATTACCTTGATGGGCATGTTGGTGAGACCCTAAAATGAACATTTGGATAGGCAATCCTTCTTCTCTTAAAATAACCTTAAATATATTATAGATTTAAGAATATCAGAAAAATAAATGGTATAATTTTCTAAAATATCCTGAATAAAGTTGATTTTAGAAAAGGAGTAGAGGGGAAATGTTTCAGAAGCTCAAATTTTATTTAATCAGCCTTGTAATTAGTTCAATGTTAGGTGGGATTATCATAGGTGCTAATTTCTTGGTCCATAACATCTATTATTTAGTTGTAGGTAAAGAATTTCATTTTAATATGTGGTCTTCCATTATTATATTTAGTATCGTATTTATTTCAGGTTTTACATATATGTTGAAAAAGGGCCCAGATATACTTGTTAATGATTAAACCAATAGTAATTCATGATCTGGTTGGCGTCTTGTTTGTTATTAGGGAAAGATAACAAAACTAAATTTCCTTAAAATGAAAAAATACACCATCCCTTCTATATATTTTTACAAAAAGAATAGCGTTATTTTGATTATATGGATACAAATTTATCATTTTAGCCAAGAAGACTCCTTCCTTAAGGAACGCGAAGTGAGTAGGTGGGAGATGAATTGGCTTCGGACAAGGGATGGCAGGAAGCCATCTTAATTGTTCGACATACATAAACTGTTACTTCACTACATATCGAATGTATGTTTGTTGTATAATAGAAACATGCCGGAATGGAGGTGAAATGAATGATGATTAATAAAGCATATAAATTTCGTATCTATCCAAATAAAGCACAAGCAACCCTAATCAATAAAACGATTGGCTGTTCTCGTTTTGTATTCAATCATTTCCTATCTCTATGGGATAATGCATACAAAGAAACAGGGAAAGGTTTAACATATGGTACATGCTCTGCCAAACTTCCTGCCATGAAGAAAGAGTTTGTTTGGTTAAAAGAAGTGGATAGTATTGCGATTCAGTCGTCTGTTCGCAACCTTGCGGATGCTTATACACGCTTTTTCAAAAAACAAAACAATGCCCCGCGTTTCAAATCTAAGAAGAACAACGTACAATCTTATACCACAAAACAAACAAATGAAAACATTGCCGTTGTAGGAAACAAAATAAAATTGCCAAAACTAGGTCTTGTTCGATTTGCCAAAAGTCGTGAAGTAACAGGACGTATTTTAAATGCTACAGTTAGACGGAACCCTTCTGGCAGATACTTTGTGTCATTGTTAGTTGAAACAGAAGTGCAAGAACTTCCGAAAACAAACTCTTACATTGGAATGGATGTGGGACTAAAAGATTTCGCCATTTTGTCAGATGGAACAACCTATAAAAATCCGAAGTTTTTTCGATCATTAGTAGAGAAGTTGGCAAAAGCACAGCGTGTTCTTTCTAGAAGAATGAAAGGATCTTCTCGCTGGAATAAACAACGAGTAAAAGTAGCTAGAATTCATGAATACATGACGAATGCTAGAAAAGATTACTTGGACAAAATCTCGACTGAAATCATCAAAAACCACGATGTTATCGGTATAGAGGATTTGCAAGTATCAAATATGTTAAAGAATCATAAGTTAGCAAAAGCAATTAGTGAGGTATCATGGTCTCAGTTTCGAACTATGTTGGAATATAAGGCAAAATGGTACGGTAAACAAGTCATTGTTGTATCGAAAACATTTGCTTCAAGCCAATTATGTTCTTGTTGTGGATATCAAAACAAAGACGTTAAAAATCTAAACCTACGTAAATGGGACTGCCCTTCTTGTCGTACACACCATGATAGGGATATTAACGCAAGTATCAATCTAAAGAATGAAGCAATAAGGCTTCTAACCGCAAGGACTGTGGAGATAGCCTAATAAATTAGAGTTCGATAGAACTCTTTACTTAGGAATCCCCCACTTCTAAACGAAGTGAAAGTGGGGGTAGTTCAAGGACAATTGGTACGATAATATCAATTGTTTCATTGGGCGTTGCAGTTATAAAGTTGCTTTAAAAAACAGCCAGGAATTAATAACAAAGAGTGAAATCGAAGAAAAACGTTATCAGATAAACATAGATTTATCGTATTGTTTGAAACGGAATAAAAGCATAAAAAATGTAAGGATATTTATTGATGAGAATTTTTTTAATTCTTGAATAGCCACTTTACTCGGTGATGATTCCTGAGCTTCTAAGGTGAAGGCCTCGTTTAATTTTTCTAGAATATGCATTAATAATCAGTCCTTAATCTCTCTCCATTTTGAAATTATGGATGAAAAGGGGGAGGATTGTAAATATGGAAATGAAAAAACGAAGCCTATGTATATGTGAAATGATTTTTATAACCGTCTCCTTTTAGGGGACGGTTTCTTTTATCAATGAATATACTATATTAAGAAATTTAAGAGGTGATAATAATTGGATTATTTAATTGAATTAAATCAGTGGGGCATAAAAGAAGGATTACCTACTAAACCCTATGTAGATGCAGATTATATACAAGCTGATAAGAATATCCAGGGGATAAACAATGCGCTACAATATGCAGCATCTAATAATTACTCTGAAGTTATTCTTCCAAAAGGCAATTACGCTCTATGTTATCCACGTGAGATTGTTATGTTTTCCAATTTAGATTTTAATTTAAATGGATCGACATTAAAAGTTATATACGATTCTAATAAAAAATCGCCATTTGACAATAGAACAACTACTGATTATTACAACTTCAAAGGGAATAGTATCGTATTTAGTAAAGTCACCAATTCTAATTTATTTGGTGGAACTATAATTGGATGTAGGGACGACAGAAGTTTCTCTAATCCTTTAGAAGTAGCAGTGGAGAATACGTATGGTATTCTCTTTCAAAAAAGTTCAAATTATTGTTCTGTGAAAAATTGTAAGGTTCGCGATTATATGGGTGATAATATTTCATTTAGCTCAAACTCGATATTTGACTATGGAGAATTTGATCAAGGTCTTACTTTGAGTGCCTTAGATTACAACACTGGACAACCCATTACCTCTACGAATACACTCACAACAAAGATGCTAAACATACCTCAAGATTTAACACCAAAGATTACTTCCTTTCTTATAGCTGGAGCAGGATACGCTAGAACAACAAATTTAAATAGTAAAGACTTGGATATCTTCTTTTACGATAATAACAACAATTTCATAGGGGTTATGAAGAAAAGAAGAATCTATACAGATATTTCAATCCCAGTTAACGCAATGAAATTTAGACTTCAATTTTATAATGAAAACAATGTAAATAAGAATCTGCAATATACAATTATGTTTGGTGGTATCCCTCACCATAACACTGTTGAAAAATGCGAGGTTTTTAATGGGCATAGGGGTGGTATTACTTTAGGGGGGAATTACAACGAAGTTATAAATAATAAAATCCGCGATAATGGAAAAGGATTGGTTAGGTTTTTGGATGGAAAACCTATTTTCAACAATCCAACTCGTTATTCAATAAACATGGAAGATTCATACGGAGCAAGCTGTACCATAAAAGATAACGAAATTTACGGCAGTTATCACGGTATATTAGTTGGTTGCTATGATGTCTTAATAGAACATAATCACATTTACAATATAGATTACCTAGCGATTAATCTTTATTCTTTAATGCATGCAACTATTAAGGATAATTACTTATACAACTGTCAAAATAACATTGGGCTCATGACTTCTAATTTTAGTACGGCGTTTGTGAATATTATAGACAACAGTTTCACAGGTGGTAATATGAATTTAACTAATGATTCGTATAGGGTTTCTTTATCTAACAATCAATACGTAAACCCTGATTTCGTTGCATTGGGAGATAATTGCACATTTGATAATAATTATATTGTTTTTACAGAAAATCCGAATACCACACCATGGATAAAAGCAAACAAAATAAGCAAATGTACCTTTAAATCGGTTTTAACACAAAGAGAGATGACGTTTAAAGTTAAAGAATATGATAGCTGTAGATTCGAAAATTTACGAGTCAGATCAGAAAACCCTAATACTCAAACTGTAGACGTGTGTGAGTTCACAAGGTCAGAACTTCTTAATTGCGAGTTGAGAAATCATTTGTTTAGTGGGAGTCCAATGAATATTAGAGTTACTAAATCAAAACTTATAGATACAACTTGCGAAGTTGGTATTACAAATGTGGATAATCAAGTACCATACACTACACTGGAAGACTGTGCTATCTCCATTAATACGAAAAATAATTTATTCTTATCTGATACAAATCGTCCATATACAACTTATGTAGTAGAGAAATGCAATGTTACTATTAATAATCCAGCATTCGCTTCTCTCTTAGCTTCAGGAGCAGCAGCGGGAGTAAACGATTTAATTTTAAAAGACAATAGATTTGTTTATACAGGAACAGCACCATTGAATTTAAAATATTACACAAATAAAAATCATATTCGTAACTTCATCAATTCGAATAACACCTTTACAAATATCAATTTACCTGCTGTGAATTAAAGCTGGCTCTTTCGAGTCAGCCCGTTTTTATTCTACATCCACCAATTCATTAAGTTTAAATTCTGTATTCAATCCAAATGAATCCGTATAGTATACCGTTTATATTCTTATACATATTTGCAGTTATAATGCATGACTGTACATAGATGACAAACATTAATGAGTAAATGCACAATAACAATGTTACGATCCATAAGTACTGGACGAGCGGAGCGTTGTTTTTCTGTTAATCCTTCTAATGAAGTTAATATGTACTTTAGCCGTTTTTCTTCCTCTTTAGAAATAAAGTCTTCATCACGTAACGCCCGATTAGGCTGAATCATGAGATTCATATCTTCTAATGGATTAGGTAGGCCTAAATATTGATAAAGTCTACTTAGGACAATATAAACACGATGTATCGTTTTATCAGAGTAATTTCGTTGCTTCTTTAAATCATTAAAATACTCTTCATAACCCTCGGTACTAAGTGTCGTCCATATATTGCGTAAGGGAAGCTTTTTTGATTTTTGCAACCACTGACCAAAATCTTCAATATCATAAACATATCGTTTAATTGTGGAAGGTTTTCTTCCTTTATCTAATAAGAAAGAAGAAAAATGCTGTATTGTGTCTTGAAATTCTTTTGTTGGCATAGCCTTATCATCCTAATCTTTTCTTTTAGTATATCAAATTTTGAAATTAGCTTTACTTACACTACGTAATACATACTGAATTTATGTAAATATTTCTCAATATTATATTATTGCTATATGAGCTATAATATAAGTAATTCTTTTTATTATTTATATTTTGTTATTTTCTGTTGCAGAATCCTTATTATAAGGATTCCTTTTTTGTATCAAAAATCTCCAAAGAAAAAAGATAAGATCGGGAACACAATCTTATCTTTAGTACAAGGAGAATACAAAAGGGATTACTATCTTATTTATATTATATTGTTTTTTGTTAATTTTTTATATCAAAACCATAAATAACAGTTATACCTATATTGAAAAATTTATTACAAAATTAGCTATAAATGATTCAAGAAGTGAATGTAAACTTTTATACAAAATTTCACATTTTAGAAAGGTAAAAAGAGCCCAATTAATTTAGGACTTTTTTTCGTTTTGGGTAATTCTAAATTCTTAAGTTGATGGATGTGAGTACCCCTATAAAAAACAATTATTTACGACGCCTTCTCTTTGCTTTTTTACGCTGATTTGTATGACTATATTTTTTTATATGAGTACTTCTGTTCTTCTTATAATTAGGTAACTTACATATAAGAACAGTAATTGCACAAAAAATGAAAAATATAAAGTTTGCAATCATCCAAAGGTTAATATCATAGTCATATAGCTTACTAAAATACTTTTTGTCACGAGTAATATGACTTACGGTACTGTCAATTGCTTCGAGGGTGTAAGGAATAATCCAAGAGGAACCAATTAATATAACAATTGTTCCAAGAATGAAACTGAGTATATGTTTTATCAAGTTCTATTCTCCTTTAATTATGTTACGTCAGTAAGCGTGATATCTTCTTTTTGTAAAACTCCCCAAAATGTGTATCTTTCTAATTCAGGAGTGACACATATCATCAGTCGCAAATAACAAATAATAGACAATTAATTTTATAAAAAATGTTGATAAAATGCACTCTTCTATTTTTGACACAATCAATAAAATAATTCATCTTTATATATTATTTTATTGATTTCAAGGGGTGAAAAACATGCAAAGCAAAGAAGAAATAATAGCGTTTTCGTTAACGGCAGGATTAGTTATACCTGCTGTGGCATTATGTGATGAAGGTCATGAAGAGGAAAAAGGACAGGTTATTTCTGATTTACCATTTGAATATTAATAGGGTTTCCATAGACTCCTGGGTGCAAAGTGAAAATGAAGTAGATTGGTATTATGTCAAGGGGATACTTATGTTTGACCCATCTGCTCCTTGTGATAATAATAGCCCTTGGTTGAAGATAGACGGTAGATGGTACTTATTCAACCCTGGTGGAAAGCTAGTTAGGAAAGAAGGTTGGGAACAGTCGTCTGCTAATGGGAAATGGATGTATTGGATTCCTGGAAATTATGGACTTGCAACAAATGAATCAAGGGTAATTGACGGGGTAACATATTACTTCGATAGTAATGGTTATATGAAATAAAAATGAAAGCATCCATTCGGGTGCTTTCATTTTTATTTTGTAGAAATTACACAATGAATGTGAAACTGAAAAAAATGGACATTTGATAAGGTTATAACATACATGTGTATAGGAATGGCGATTTTAGGCGCTGCCGTGATCGGTTTATCGTCTTATTTGTTGTTAAGGGATGATAAGGGGTAACAAAACAAACGAACACAACGAACAAAAAACACCTGAGACTATAGCCCCAGGTAAGTTTGTACCATTTGTAGTATTAAACCAGAGATTTAATCCGCTAGTATCTAAACTAGTGGAATTCAATTCATTATTTTTTCCATTCTGTAAGCTTGACATCCCATAGCAATGCATCTGTATCAATAAATTTAATACTAAGTTCATTTGCTTTAGCCAACTCTATCTTAAAGGAACTTGTGGATGTAGATATGCTTTCTTCAGAAAATCGAATGGTTTGTACATCTTTTCCATCAATAGAAAAAATTATCTTACCGGAATGTTTGCTCGCACTATCAGGGATACCGAGATATCCCGAAAGTTTTGCATACTTACCTTTTAGCAAGTATTTAAATTGCTGAGAATTTGTCCCTTTACTACTAAACATATTTAATTTAGGTTCAATTTTTTTATGAGCCACTTCAAAGCTAGTGGAATTGTTAACATTCGGTACATATCCAGTACTTTCTGTCAGTTGATTTAGCGCTATAACGGTTCCATTTTTGGGGGATTGTTGTTCCTTTTCTAATGATTTATTAATTTCACCTACAACTACAAGTACTCCTAATGTCAAGATAAATGCTATTACACCTGTAATAATAAAGTTTTTCAAAGTATTATTAGAGCGAAATCCTATTTTATAGGCACAAAATCCTATCGTAGCACCCATTGCATTCACAATTACATCATCAATGTCAAAACCACCAAGAAAAGTAACCATTTGTAGTACTTCTAGTATAAGAATAGAAATACAGAATGAAGTAATAAATCTAATAAAGCTACAACGATATAACATAGGAATTAATACCCCAAAAGGTATGAATGCTGTTAAATTTCCAAAATTAAAAAACCATAGATTAAAATCTTCTCTATCTACCATATTTGGCAAGCTCAAAGGAATACTACTCGGAATTAACTGGAATTCATATTCATGGTTAATATATTTTAATCCCAATCTATCGAAACCAAGGAACATAAAGTAGAGAATCAGAACGGAATATAGTCCTAATATTGCGAGGGTAATGTTACGATGTTTTCCTTTGATAATAAAACCTCCTATTACTAATAATTGTTCGTATTGATAATTTCACAAATTCTCATATTTTAAATATAACAATAAAACTATGTTGGCGTAAGTAGTAATTCGGTTCTGTTGCAAAGTTTTTAAAAGTAAGCTAATCCTTTTACGAAAAAAGGTCCTGTTGTCTCCAACAGAACCTTTCCTAAAATGGCAAAGAGTAACTCTTACCTTACTCTTCTGCTATATAATACACAAAAAACGTATAGCTGTGTATAACAATAAATCCCAATTTAAACATTTGAATAAAGTGTTTAAAAGTATTTTATCAGAGCTTAATATAAGGAATCAAATTACAAATGTTGATTTATCAATGAATATTAATGATGCGCTATTAAATGATAGTTAATAAATTGATATTACAATAAATAAATATGGGATATTGCATATTCAATTGAAATAGAAAATTACAAGTGGAAAGTGAGGAATAAGAATGGGACTAGGAAACCGTGGTATGGCATTTGAAATGCATATTAATCTAGCGAATGAAATGTATCAACGAGGGGGAGTAGCGCTTATAAACAAGCGTCCGACTCCTGTGAAGGTGTTAAAAAGTAAAGGTGGCCGTGTATTAAATGGATTCTATGAAGCAAAAACTACAGAGAATCCTACACGATTAGATAGATAATCTGTTTTATAGGAGTAGCAGATTATCGTTATTCATATTTCCCTGATTGTATCCTTTATTTATCAGGGTCTTTTAA
Organism: Bacillus sp. SRB_331; assembly: GCF_003264175.1. NCBI lineage: Bacteria > Bacillati > Bacillota > Bacilli > Caryophanales > Bacillaceae > Bacillus > Bacillus sp. SRB_331. The sequence continues at coordinate 9,028 of NZ_NADV01000082.1, forward strand.
GATAGCCTTTTTTTAGGAGGGAAGTACCAAGCTAACCACTACTCCAGCGTGATCGGACGGCCAGAGAGCGGTTGACGTTCTGTCATGCTTCTCCTACCACATCCGCCATAATTGGGTTCCAACCGTTTTTTAACAAAATAAAATCTATTCTTTTGTTTAGAGAGGACGCGGCATTCAATAGATCAGAACCCTGGCAACAGGTAAGTCCTTTTCATTTACCCACCTGTATCCAAACACCTCGAAATCCAGCATTGATAAAATTCCCGTATGTTGGTGTGCTGGTTCCACTAGCATTTGAATTCAAATCTCCTATAATGATTAGCGGTATCTTTAATGCTGGTTATGATGATTTCATTGTAAGCTCTGACGTTGATCAGGAGTTTTATAAGAATATCAAGGATAAAAAATGTTATTCAATTAGCTATGATGTGATAAGTTTCGATGATATTGTTTCTGTGAACAAAATGCTGAAAGTAAAAGATATAGATAGTAAACATATTTCAAGCGAAGTTGCAGCCTTGTAAAGCACCTTTAATAGCCTTAACCGCCTGTTTTTAATAGTATCCATTCTGATTTTAGCAATAGGTCTCTTTATCAGCATCATTCTGCTTGTTAAGTTGCAAAATTCAAGATATAGAGAATTGGGGCTACTATCTGCACTAGGTTTTAGTAAAGGCGCAATACGAAGAATGATACTCAGTGAAAATGTATTGTTATCGGGAATGGCGTCTGTTTTTAATGCTTTTCTAATTAGTTTCACATATTTTATCAGTATTGCTTTTGATCTTGGTTTAGTTATCACGATACTAAAATGTTTCTTTCCATTTTAGTAACAGCAATTATTGTTATCGTGATCAGCATAACAGCAAGTTATAAGCTTATTAATACTGAGCCTGCTGAGGCACTAAGAAAGTAAAAAATTCATTAGGGGTACCGCTACATGCCCATCGAGCTAAAATTTTGAAATATCACAAAAGTGAAAATTTTATATCTCTACAGTTATTTATGGGGAATTCAGCTCGTTTTTTTGTTTTTGTAATAATTTATTACTTGTATAGGGCTTATAAGGGACTATTCAGTGTGGATCGGGAAAATTTAACTACCATATAAAGTGATAAAGTGATAAAGTGATAAAGTGTTAGTTGCTGTGCATGTTATTATAAAAAAGAGAGCCTTCCCAAATGATGTTTGTAATAGTTTAGCTTATACGATTTTAGGAAATTAATAGCATTTTATACCGCTATTATTTACCTAATTTCCAAGAAATAGAGGTGATTGTAGGTGACTAAACCTTTTAAAAAAAATAGTCGTTATATGGT
>NZ_NADV01000083.1:0-779 GCF_003264175.1 Bacillus sp. SRB_331
GTTGCGATAGGTAAGACTTTGAAGTTATCTCCATCTTTTCCCCCGCTTAACACTGTACGTGCGACTTTCATCGCATACAGCGCCCCATCTTATTCTTCTATACTAAAGTAACTAGATTACAAACAATGTTGTACTCACCAACGTATTAATTCCCCTTTCTTACGAAAGGTCACATCATCTTACTCGATCCTGTGAGTTACATCTAATTGATTTAGTTTTCAAAGAACAAGACTAGAGACTATCCCTCCACATTTATTACATGCTTCTTCGGTACTATGTCCCCACCTTCACAAGAATGAAGCAATTTCGGTTCGTTAGAACCTTATATGCACCTGTCTGCTAGTAGGCGTTGATGACAGTTTCTTGCTTACCACGTTCCGATTGACTTAGCTATTCATATATCCTTAGGCGCTTGCTGTAAGCCTGTTATCTTTACACCCTCATCGTTAGATGTCCCGAATTTCATACTATTTACTCTTACTTTTCGGTAGATAACGTCGTCATTAACGACATACATATTTCTAATGTATTAAACGTTTAGACCCGTACATTCGCAAGTTCGTCAGCCCGTTTGGACATTCTCACCATAGATAGTTTGTAGCACCCCGACCTATCCATTACCATATGATTTATCACTTAGGTTTTGTTCAGCCGACTTCACCTAGCTTCATACAATTTGTGACTACTATCACGCCTTGCATGTAGGAGTATTAGATAAGTAGTTTCAGCTCAACCTGACGGCTTTCATTCCTACTTTCAGTCAATCAGTTGTTGTTATC
>NZ_NADV01000084.1:0-20277 GCF_003264175.1 Bacillus sp. SRB_331
AAGGAAGAAAATTTGTTTAAATTATCCATTTACAATATTCACTCCAATCAAATTTACTATAAAAATTTCGAATAACTACCAGCATTATATGTATTTTAATAAGAATTGCTTGGACAAGTAACTTAATCTTCTATTTTCACTTCTTTTTACCAATAAAATTAAAAAGCTGGCTTCTAATAAGAAGGCAGCTTTCCTATACTTCACATATACATAAGTTTCATTTACTGTTAAATAATATGTTTTCCCTTTGCTATTGTGTAGTTATCTACACTTACTTTCGCATTAATCTTGAATATTAATCCAGTCATTATAAGGAGTCCAAGCTTGTACCACTTACTACAACAACGTAATATTTACCTAGAGTGAACCCTTATAGCTAAATATAAACGGGATAAACACTTTATAAAATGTTTAATTTAACTAGTAAAGCTAATAAAACTTGAAGAAGAATTTGAATATTCACTGCAATATCTGTATCAGTAGTTGTTACGGATACGTTTCTGGAATTTTTAATAAGCAATTTTTGTCTATTAATTTGTTTAATAGATGATTTTTGAAATAATTCTTGTGTTATTTTATCTGCTTTTTCACTATCTGCTATAGAAATACTTACTACAACCACAATAGCTGCTTGTAATGCTGCTTGGATAGATAGCGCAGCTTTTGTATCTGTAGTAGTAACTTGTACATCTGCTGAATCAATTATTTCAATATACTCCTCAGAAACTTGATCAATTTCATCTTTTTGTATAGCTTCTTCTAAAAAATTAGCATTTTTAATAAATGAATAAGAGTTTAATGTTTCAGAATCCTGACTTTTCGGTTCAGAATCCCGGTTTTTTGGTTCAGAATCCCGGTTTAATGGATCCCGGTTTTTCTTTCTTCTACAAACTTCACATTCACACATAAAATCACCCCTTTTAATCTAAAAAAGTAGCAATATGAAAATATTGGCTAACTACTAGCATTTTATGTTTTTAAAAAAAGAATTGTTTGGACAAGTAACTTAATTTTCTATTTTTACTTCTACTTCTTTTTGTTAATTCACATACACATAGGCTTCTTTTTCTGTTATATAGTATGTTTTTCACTTACTGTTGTGTACTTTGTACTGTGGTGATCCATTGACAAAAAAGGCCCCCCAATTAAGGACCCCCTTTGTTTTTTACCAAACTATTCTTTTGTTTTATTTCACATAAGAATAATACCACTTCCGCTCGTCCAACCAAGCCGTGAACTTATCGATATTTCCGGATGGGTATCCATTTGTTACAGCATATCCAATACCGTCTTTCTGAATAACAATTTGTCCGTCAATACCCGCGTCAACCATTGCTTGGGATAAGGCTTGTAAATTACTGAATCCTACGCCTCCAGTTTGTACTTTGAGCAATTGAACTGCCCCGCCTCCAGTTTGTCCTGTAAGAGCATACACAATTGAGTTAGCGATGTTATCAACATTCCATTTAGCCATGTCGGATTCGTTATCAATGAATCCTAATTCGATAAGAATAGCTGGTGCTTTAGTTCCGTTCAGTACCGCTAGATCTGTACGTTGCTTTGCACCACGATCACGCCATCCAATATCTTTTGCTAATTGAGACGAAATTTTAGCCGCCAGATCTTTCTGATCATAATACAGAACTTCCACACCTTGTCCATTTCCGTCACTTGCATTAAGATGAAAAGAAATAACCAAATCCACATTATGAGAATTACTATTACGAACGATATTATTTAAATTTTGCGCTTGAGTGCTTCCTACTTCGTCTGTATCATCATAGACTGTGTGTCCTAAAGCTCTTAACTTAGCTGCAACCGCATCTTTCACCTGACGATCCATAATATGCTCTTTTCGATTTCCATAATTAGCCCCTTGTACAATACCGTTGTGTCCTCCATGTAAACTATAACGTGCCATTACTCAACATCTCCTTTTTTATTAGTATATTCAGAGCTTGTCTTATTGCTCTTACCATCCAAAATCTCAACTGCATTTGTTAAAGTTTGTGGGAGTGGAATCCCCATACGACCAGCATTTTCCAAAAAGTGAAAGTAACTCATTACCCATGAAGAAGAAAATAGTCGCTTCACGAATAGCACTGTTACTTCCAAACGCTGCATCTAATTGAGCTGCAACCCCAACCAAAAGAAAAAGCAACACCTTTTTGGCGATGCCTTTGAAACCAACTTTACTTTTTATTTCTCCGTTATAACCTGCTGCAATCATGCCAGTTAAATAATCAATAACTGCCATCGTCACTAAGATTTTTAATGTTGCATTCCATCCTCCCAAGAAATACCCACAGAAGCCACCAAATGTAGCTATAAATGCTTTCAGTAATACATCAATACGATCCATCTTTTCCTCTCCTTTTCTAAAAATAAAAAAGACCAGCTATTGCTGCTCTTTTTGTATTGTATTTTCATTAGTTGGTGGTTCTTGTGGAGGAGTTTTATCAGTAAATTCAAAATAATCATCTGCACAAATGCGTCTTTTAGCAACTCCTAAGTCCAATTCATATAGTTTGGCTCCACGTCTACGTTCATAGCGTGGCCCACGGATTCCCATTAAATCTTCAATGTCACGAGTGCTTAAATTCTCTTTTTGTTTTTGCTTGTTTTTCTTCTTTGCTTGTTTTGATTGTCTATTCCATTCACGTAATTGATCTTTTAGTTCCTTCATTTCCACATCTCCCTTTTCAAAATAAAAAGGACACCTATTCCTAAAACAGCTCTCATTGCTGCTTTAATGAATTGGTGTCCTCTAGTTTTCTAGCCGGACGATATTTATTATTCGTTTACTTTAAAATACCAGCTTGTACAAAAATGTTTTTCCAAGCGTTATTGACTTGATGTTTCTCCACTGCTTTTTTACGACGAGCAATAGCTTTCCTAGTTTTTCTTTTCTTTAAACCTTTCATTCTCCCAACCTCGCTTTAAAAGAATTATTTTGTTCAGATTCTAGAAAAGTGTTAATATTCTTAACAAAGGAGGTCTACTGATGGAAAAGACTTTTTTAGTTATTTTCATAGCAATTTTCCTTTTAATAATTTTATATTTTGTTGACATGTCACTTTTTTGGAAACAACCCTAAATTACATTCAAAAAACAATTCCCTTGAATAAATCTCAATTTCCTGTCAACACTATAGATACACCAGTCTCCAATTTCCCTGGAGATGAGCAGTTAGCTTTTGCTAGCTGCTCTTTTGTGTGTGCAGGTTTTCTATAAAATAATTTTTAAAACCCTATCCATACTAAACTTGGGCTTATATAGCTCAATCAATTGTTCATTCACTAGGCAGACAGTTTATTTAATAAATTGTCTGTCTAATCAATTTGATTATTCTGCTTTATATTAAAATGAAATTTTTATTAAGCTCTTTTTCTCTACCGCATAACATGTTTAATTCTGCTTATACTATAGCTGTAACCTAAAGTTACATATCATTTACTTGTAGGGCCTAATTTTCTTTTGTACAGCAAGTAGTTAGCTAATTATGCTGGCTGCTTTGTTGTGCAAAATGAAGTTTTTATCATGAAACAAACCTTGAATGTTTATAACACTATTAGACATCCTAAAAATAGGAGGTGATATATATGAATAACTCTAAAAAAGAAAAAAATGATGTGACAAATAATACTGTGCTTGGTCTTGATTTGGATGAACAGGCTATGAACGGGTTATACGGAATGCCTGAAACTGATATTGAAGAAAAAGATCACCGTAAAAAAAGCAATTCACCTAAAATCTAGTACATATTTACACATAACACCTTTTTGATTAGGAGCACAATGCAAAAGTGCTTCTAATTTTCGGAGATTAAACCAAATAGCGTTTTGTTAAAAACTTTTCACACTTAAGCTGGACAAGCATATACTATTGTATGGAGACTCTCCATTCATAGAGATCCGCCTTTCTTATCGAAGATCATGCTTATATGTGTGCTCTTTTTACTTACAACGAAATAACGATTTTGTTTAAAAGTTGCACAACCATAAAAATACATGCATACACTATCATGTGAATCTTTTTTCTATATATGCCTTGGTCATAAAGCGCCTTAAAAAGCGCTCTTATTAATTAAATAAGACTTTTAATTAATAACATTCGATATTTTGCTAATACTAATCACATTACAATCTGCTTCTTAACCAGGTTGTATCCAAAAGGGCAGTTGATACAACTTACTGCTCTTTTTTAAAATTTATTACATAACCTTGAGATTTCTGCCCATACTTTACTTAACCATGTAATTTTGTACTCCTTAAATTCATGGATGTAATTTTCTCATTGCAGTTAGCTTTTGTTAACTGCTCTTTCATTTTCATTAGCCTGTCACCATTTGATGAGTCAAACATACACTATGGATATAAGGTATCTTCACTCATATGCCCTCACATTGAAAGAGGGCCTTTTTATTACTTTCGCTACCGTATAAAATCTCTAATTCCGTTTATACTATAACTGTAACTTCAATTTACATATCTTTGCTTGTATGTATGGGCTTCTTTCTTAACAAATCGCAATAGAGCAGTTAGCTAATTGAGCTAGCTGCTTTGTTGTTTCATTCTTCATTCCACGATTTTTTTACAATATATTTTTCTAAAGAATCCTGCTTCAATCTCTTTTCGAATAATCTTTTTTGTATTACACATAATACATTTGAGCCGACTTCCCACCGGCTGTACTCTTTCTAAACGGAGCTCTCTCCTCCGTGTCGGTTAAGAACAGGCAGACAACTTAATTTGTTGCCTGCCATTTTTACGTATACTCGTAAAATTTCTTGTCCATACTGTTTAGAGAGGACATCTTATGCCATTTGGATCGACCTCTAGCACATGATAATTTTACAACCGTTCCTATACAAGGAACGGTCTTATTTTTATCTTCTTGCTCCCTCTTTTTAATTAGAATAACTATTTTGTTTAATTTTTTTCATATTTAAACCGGACAAGCATATGTTATTGTATGGAGATTCTCCACGCATAGAAATCTACCTTTCTAAGAGCATACTTATTAGTGTGCTCTTTTTTAATAAAATTCAAATTTAGTATCACTATATGTCAAAACGTTTTTGACTAGCTTCCCTGCTAAACCCGTCTGGATACCTTTTTGCTAGCTTAGAAATGTTCATTTGCGCAATATCTTCTAAGGTATATCCCATTTCGTGAGACATGATGGAAATGTAATACAAGATATCTCCTAACTCTAAAGCCAATTTATAAGTATTCCCTTCTTCTTCTCCTGGACAATGAGCTGGATCGAATCCATGACCATGAAAAATAGCTTTTTTTACAATATCCGCAACCTCACCAGCTTCTCCCGTAAGTCCTAATGCTGCATTTAATATGCGTCCACCGAAGTCGTTATTTGCATTCCATGTACGTAATGTTGCTTCTTGATATTGATCTAATTCACAAATTTGATTGATATTCATTACAGCTTGTCCTCCCTTTGATTCACTAACTAATTTAGTTGCTGCATATACACCGTTTTCCATTGCTTTCATTTTGTTTTCCCCTCTCTTTAACAAACTCCTAATCCCATTGGACGGTTTTCAATCATATATTTATCAGCTTGATCTATAATAAGAAGTGCCACCTCTGATTGGTGTCTCCTTAATGCTTTTGCCATTTCTGGTAAACTCATATCTTGTTTCCACATTTCACGAAATCGTATAATGTCCCTTTCATCCCAAATGAAGTTAGCTTCTTCTAAAGCGATGTATATTTTCAAACGTGATTCCTTCATCGCTTCATGATTTCTTACTACGCTCATAAGCGAACCTACCTTCTAAAAATCATTATTTTATCTTTTCAGTAAAGTTAGTATGCACGCGATCAACTTTACCGTTAACCCAAATTGCAACTTGCTCGCTATTACATATTGTTCAAAGATATCATAACGATCATCTTGTTTGGTTGTGCATGGTAATTCATCCGTACCCTTTGCACTCTTTGGAACTTGGACACGTACATCAGCATATGTAACGCGTCCAGTTCCTTTCTTTACATTAACTTTCATTACATCGAATTGACAAATTGCTGGCTCTACATCGAAAATATTTAATTGTTTAGGCATTTACCATCGAACTCTTTTCGATGAGGCTCAGTAACTCACTTGCGCCTTCTTTACTTAAATACATTCTTCCGTATTGATACTAGATACAAAAACTTCAAGTTCTTGACGATCAATCTCTATTGTTGAAAAGACTATTGAAGCATTACAAAAACATAAAATAAAAATAAATGCTGATAAATTAAGATTGGGTCAAGCATATTTAGATTATGATTTAGTTGTATGTAACAAAATGGGTAAACTGGTTTATCGCGATGGCTTTCATGATACATTTAAAGCCTATTTGAAAAAATCCGGATTAAAAAACATTAGATTTCATGATTTACGAAACACCCATGCAACGCTTCTTTTAATACAAGGAGTACATCCAAAGATTGTAAGTGAACGATTGGGCCATAAGGACATTTTCATAACTTTAAATCGCTATTCACATGTTTTACCGGAATGCAAGAGGATGCTGTTAAAACATTTAGTGAGAGACTATTCGAATAGCAATGTTTGCAAATACAAAAAATGCGGTTTCTCTTTTCACGAGAAACCGCATTACATCAATAATTTTGTTAAATTTTAAACTGACTTGTATACAAATCAAAGTAGAATCCTTTCTTTTCCATAAGAGATTCGTGATTTCCTCTTTCAAAAATACTACCATCTTTAATTACAAGTATTTGATTTGCTTTTTCAATTGTTTTGAGTCGATGAGCGATTACAAAACTTGTTCGCCCTCTCATTAAATTATTTAATCCAGATTGAATTTGTAATTCTGTTCTCGTATCAATATTAGATGTTGCTTCGTCGAGAATTAATATATCTGCATCTGCTAAAATCGCTCGTGCAATCGCAAGGAGTTGTTTTTGTCCTTGACTTAAATTCGAACCTTCTGAAGCAATTTCCGTTTCATATTGATTCGGTAGATGTTTTATAAAAGAATGTGCTGATGCTGCTTTTGCTGCTGCAACTACTTCTTCATCACTTGCATCTAAACGTCCATATCGAATATTTTCCATAATCGTTCCTGCGAATAAATACGTATCCTGTAAAACAACCCCTATTTTACTCCGCAAAGAATTAATATCATAATCCTTTATATCTTTTTCATCAATGCTAATTTGCCCTTTTTGAATGTCATAAAAGCGAGTTAACAAATTAATAATTGTTGTTTTTCCTGATCCAGTTGGACCGACTAAAGCGATTGTCTCCCCAGGATTCGCCTCGAGACTCACATCTTTTAAAATCATGTTGTCCTGTGCGTATCCAAATGAAACTTTCTCAAGCCTAACATGTCCTTGTAAATTTTGTACAAGTACTGCATCTTTTTTATTTTGAATTTCTGGTACTTCATCCATAATTTCAAAGACACGTTCTCCTCCAGCAACTGCCGCTTGAATCGTATTCATTAAAGTTGCAAATTGACTAAGTGGTCTTGAAAATTGTCGAGAATAATTAATAAAAGCTGCAATGACACCTACTGTTGTCATTCCGTTTAATACCATTACCGATCCAGTTCCAATTACAAGCCCCATTCCTAAGTTATTAATAAAGTTCATACTTGGAAAAATAAATGCTGAAAACGTTTCAGCCTTCGTTGCTGAAATTCTTAGCTGTTCGTTAATTTCATTAAAGTTATGTACGGTTTCTTTTTCTTTTCCGTATAACGTAGTTACGTCTGCGCCTGTAATAGCTTCCTCAATAAATCCATTTAATTCTCCTAAATCCTTTTGACGCTTCGCAAAGTTTTTCCCACTATAAGCAACTAGTTTTTTCGTAACGAAAAACATAATAGGTACTGTAATTAAAGTTACAATCGCTAAAATCCAATCTAATGAAAACATCGCAATTGTTACACCTATAAACGTTAACGCTGATGAAATGATTTGCACAACACTTTGTGTCAAAGCTTGATTTAAGTTATCAATATCATTTGTCACACGGCTCATTAAATCACCTTGAGAACGTACATCAAAGAATCGTAGAGAAAGTGTTTGGATTTTTTCAAAAATATCTTGTCGTATTTTTTGTATAGTCTTTAATGCAACATTAATCATTACAAATGTTTGTAACCATGTTAATAATACGGTTATCCCATATATTGCAATGAGTAGCATGCACATTCTGGCTGTCCCGCTTAAATCCTTCGGTACAATGTATTCATCAATGATGACCCCCATATAATATGGCCCAAGTAAACCTAGTAATGTCGTGATAAATACAAGAATAATAACGAACATAAGAGATGCTTTTTGATACCCCATATAGTTCCATACTCGCATTATAGTTCCTTTAGTATTCTTAGTTTTTCCCGTTTTCGGATTGTTACGTCCACCTTTATTTCCAAATTGTCCTTGAAAATTACGCACGCTCTTCCCCTCCTTCTTGCTGCAGGCTACCACCTTGGGAAAGATAAATTTCCTGATACACTTCACAAGTTGCCAATAAATCCTCATGCGTACCATTTCCAACTAATTCACCGTTATTCAAAACGAGGATTTTATCAGCATCTATAATAGAAGATATTTTTGATGCAATTAAAAATGTCGTTGTGCCACTATATCTTGTCCTTAACGCTTCCTGTATTACAGCTTCTGACTTCGCATCAACTGCCGATGTAGAATCGTCTAATACAAGAATAGATGGCTTTCTCACTAGGGCTCTTGCAATAGATATACGTTGTTTTTGACCACCAGATAGATTGGTTGCACCTTGTGTTAAGTTATATTCATAGGAGTCTTCCAGCTTATTGATAAACTCAGTCGCACAAGCAGATGAAGATGCTAATTCCAATTCATCATAAGTTGCATCTTCTTTGCCATAACGTAAATTCTCTTCTATACTGCCTGAAAAAAGAAGTGCCTTTTGTGGAACGAAGCCAATGGAAGCACGAAGTTTTTGCAAATCGTACGCTTTCACATTAACATCATCTATACATATTTCACCTTGATCAACATCGTAAAGTCGTGGCAATAGTTTCGCCAATGTAGATTTACCACTTCCGGTCGATCCAATAATCCCTATTTTTTCACCTTTACGTACAGTAAAGGAAATATCTTTTAAAACATATTCATTATTTTTCGTATAACTATAGCTAACATTTTTAAACTCTACATTACCACCCACTTGTTTTGGTTCATATACGTCGCCTTCAGTTGTAATATCAACTTCAGTATGTAAGACTTGTTGTACACGATCAGCTGATGGAAAAGCACGGGCAATTTGAATAAATACCATACTAATAGACATAAGTGACATTAAAATGATATTTAAATAGTTAATAAAAGCTAAAATGGCCCCTACTTGGAGTGTACCGTTAAAAACTTTCTCGCCACCAATCCATAAAGTTGCTACAATTCCGCTATTTACAACTAGCATAATAATTGGCATCATCAATGAAATAATTTGTATTGCACGAATATTTATTTCAGTTAAACTTGTATTAACTTTCTCAAACTGTGCGATTTCATATTTTTGTCTTACATATGCTTTTATAACACGTACACCGGATAAATTTTCTTGTAGCTTTGTGTTTACTTTATCTAATGCTTCTTGTACTCGCTTAAATGAACCGCTCGATTGACCTGCAATCAATACAATTGCAACTAATAATACGGGTACCACAACAAGTAAAATTGGAAATAGGTCTCTCGCTGTTACAAAGACTATAATGATACTTCCAATAAATAATAACGGTCCACGGACAAGTACACGTAACGTCATCGTCATTGCCGATTGAATAGATGTAATATCATTTGTCACGATTGTTAATAATTTACCTGTTCCAAATGAATCACGATTTTTGCTAGAAAATGTTTCTATTTTCGCAAACACATCTTTTCGTATGTCTGTAGCGAAATTAATAGCTGCTTTTGTAGAGTACATCATACAGCCAAGTCCACCAATTAATCCAAGCGCCGCCGCTCCTATCATTAGAAGCCCCATTTTTATTACATAATTCAAATCCCGATTTGCAATTCCAATATCAATAATATGTTGCATAATTGTCGGTTGAATTAAGTCCATCGCAACCTCAAGTACCATAAATAGCGGTCCAATAATAGCGAAGAACATGTATGGTTTTAAATACTGTAACAACTTGCGAAATGATTTCATACATAATCTCCTTTTTTCATGAAATTACCATTGAATAATTCATATTCCTCCTTATTTAAGCGATATAGTCTGTAATTTCTTCATTAGTCCTATTATATTATGTAAATTAATATTTAACATTATTAAATGATAAGTTTTAAATCATTTTTAGTCAATAAAATGGAACTTTAATCTACCAGGCATTTTCACTGCCAGTTGATGTGAATACTCTTTAACTTAATAAAAACCGCATTCTCATTTAGTAAGAATGCGGTTTTTCCATCTATATTTGTTCAATTTTAAAATCGAAAACCTCGGTCTCGAATCCATTATTTTCAGAAGGACTACACGTATAAAAACCAATTTTAACAGGCTCATTACCTATGTCCTCCATCAAATGAGCGATTCTTATTTGTTCCCATCGCTGACTCGTTTTCACATATATTGTATAATCGCCAAGTTTTCGAATAATTCGAAAACGTAATTGTTGCTTAGCAAACTCATTTGGATAGTCTTGCGTTGACCAATCAGAATAGCCATTATTCGTTACGACAGCACCTAAATGTGATGGGCCCTCAGGAATATATTCTAAAGATGTTTTTAACCAACACTTCTCAGAAATCATAACAAATAAACCCGCTTGATCGTATGTCGCATTTGGATTCATGCGCAATTGAACCTCAGCCTGAAAATCTGTCATTATCTCATCATAAAATACATGGCCATTCATTACTTCAAAACCATAATGGGTTTTCAGCCAAAAATCTGTTTCTTCTTTCGAATGGACAATGAATGTATCATTGTCTTCAAGTTTGTAAAATTTAGGTGCATTCATTACAGTAAGTTGCTCAATATGATTTGGTATATATGATGTTTTCATAATTCCTCCATAAAAAAGCATTTAAATTAATATTTAAAACTCAGTTAATACCGGGAATTTATAACCTTTAAAATCTAATTCTTTATTACTTCGAACCATTAAATACTTACTAGTCTGTAATTCTGTATATTGTACATCATCAATTCCTAATTGATCTGGGTAGAAATAAAATTCAATCTCCGTAAATTCCCCAGAGATTTCCTCACATAATTCATCTAAAATCGGAATTACCGGCGCAAATACTCCAAATAATTTTAGTTTTTGATTTTCTACTGTAAAAACAATCAGCGCATCTAATTTCTCTGAATAATAAAGGTTTTCATTCCATGTTGAATCATACATATTTAAATAAAACGAAGAGCGGTAATTTAGCGTTGAAAATTTATTAGAAAGCCTTTGGCCATTTTCAATAATCTCATGTATTAATTGTCTATCCTCTTCATTATAAAAATCTAACTTTTTAAGTTGAGAATCTTTGTAACCTTCATTTTCGTATGATACTGTCATCAAATATTCTTGCACAATTTGAAAACCAAATGGTTTATATAGTTCCGGATTTTCAGTAAACAAGACCGCACACTCGCATTGCTCATCAATTTCCTCTATCATCTTACTAAACAATTGTTTCATTAATCCTCGTCTACGATAATTCGGATGTGTCATTACTGATTGAATACCCGTTGCATTTATTTTTTCACCATTAATTAAAAGCGGAAGTGAAAATGCCGCAACATTTGCAATCGCATTATCATCTTGTAAAAATGATAATGCTTTATATGTATAATCCCAATACCCTTTCTCTGAAAAATCCTGCAATGTTTGGCTCGTAATCCCAAACACTTCTTCAAATAAAGGAAATAACTGTTCTCTTCTCGGTTCTTCTAATAGGAAGTTTGCCATTTTTTCAACATTCCCCATGTTGTCCCTCCATACGTCGATTCCATTAATTTAGATATACTTATATGACCTACTCTCAAAAAATAGGCCTTTCAAATCAATATAGTATCATAAAACTTTTAAAAATGGTTTAATTTATTTTATGTTTTGATTATTAAAAAACAAGTCGAATAAACTAGTATTAAGATTTTTGAATAATATCATGTTTATTATATAACAAATGGTGCTTCCTACTTATCTTTCCGATAATAGAAATACACCATTTTATGCAAATATAATTCACCTATTCTTTGGTTCCCTCAAGTCGCTCCTTCGTACTAATTTCTTCTCCCTTCACTCGCTTTTCAAACGTCTTTCTCCAACTAGTAGACAGTGCATTTACTTCTAAAATCCTTTTTAATCCTTCAGAGTTTTGTTTTTCTTTATACATTATGCGATTCGCAAACAAAATTGACACACCTTTTGGATCAGGCTTCAACAATTTTAAAGTATCTACCGGTAATATCCACCCTTCTTTTAATACTCGAAAATAAAAACCTGTGTATCCTGTATCTTGAAAATATAATGGCAACTTTGGAATATTATATTTCTTCGCTAATTTAAAACAAGGTTGTCTTGGCTGCGTTACTTGTACAATCGCTTCTCCGAGTTGAAACGTGTCACCAATACAAACATCTTCTTCACGCATTCCGCTTACTGTTATATTTTCACCGAAAGCCCCATATACAAGTTCCTGATTCAACTCTTTTTCCCAGTAAGGATAGTGGTCACCAGTATAAACACAAACCGCTTTATCTACCCCTCCATGATGAACTAAATCCGCCTGTCCATCTCCATTAAACTTTAAAAATGATAAAAAAACAGGTTCCTTTACTTGCTTTTTATTTATCCCTGTTTGAATTAACTTCCCACCATACATAACCTCTTTTGGCAATCCTAGATTTAAAGATAGGATTTCATATACTTTAGTCATTCAAATCCCTCCTCTTACTTGCGGCACAACTTTTCAAAAGACTCATTTATTATTTCAAATCCTCTATCTATTTCTTCGTTTGAGATAACTAGAGGTGGTAAAAAGCGTAGTACATTATCAAATATCCCCGCTCCAATACTTATAAGCCCATTCTTCCAAAAATCTTCAATTAGCTTTACTGTTAGTTCTTTTGCAGGTTCTTTCGTTATGCGATTCGTTACAAGTTCCATTGCAACCATCGCACCGATTCCACGAACATCACCAATCACTTCGTACTTTAATTGCATTTCATGTAGATGTGACATTATTCTATTTCCAATTTGCTGAGCCCTTTCAACTAGATTTTCTTCTTCCATTATTTCAAATACAGCAAGACCGGCTGCACATGATAACGGACTCCCGGCAAAAGTTCCACCAATTTGTCCTCTCCCAGGAATGTCCATCAACTCCGCACGACCGACAATAGCACTTAATGGTAAACCGCCAGCAATTGATTTTGACAAAGTCATTATGTCAGGTTCTATATGAAAATGTTCCGTTGCAAACCATTTCCCTGTTCGGCCAAATCCAGTTTGCACTTCATCCATTATCATTAAAATACCGTATTGATTACAAATTTCTCGTAATCGTTTTACAAATGAAATGGAAGGAACAATAAACCCACCCTCTCCTTGTACTGGTTCCATTACGATCGCTGCTACTTTTTCAGGTGATACTTCTTCTAAAAACTTTTCAAACTGATAGATGACTTGAGAATCCACTTCTTCAGGAGAAACTCCTTCTTCAGCTCTGTAATAGTACGGATACGGCAATATATGCATGTCTGAAACGAACGGACCAAATCCTGCTTTATATGGAGTTTCTTTGGTCGATAGAGACATTGTCATTAATGTTCTCCCATGAAATCCTCGTTCAAACGAAATTACTTTACTCCTCCCTGTTACTTTACGTGCGATCTTTACAGCATTTTCAATCGCTTCCGCACCACTATTGGCAAACATCGTTTTTTTCTTACTTGTACCTGGCACTTTCTCATTAATTTTCTCCGCTAAAGTAATATAATTTTCATATGGAGTTACATGAAAACAAGGATGTATAAATGATTCTGCTTGTTTTTGTACCGCTCTTACAACTTTCGGATGACAATGTCCAACATTTTGCATACCAATTCCACCAGCAAAATCAATAAACTGATTTCCATCTACATCTGTTATTATCGCTCCCCTTGCTTCTTTTACATATAAAGGCGTTAAATGATATATTCCTGTCGGTACAGCCTCCTCATACCTTTTTTGAAGTACTTGTGAATAACTGCCCGGTAATACACTAGATTTCAACAATTCTTCTTCACCTCATCTAATTTTTTAATCAATCCATTTCTGATAAAGTGATTATATATCCCACAAAACCATTGTTCAATTCAATTATTTATATAATAATGATAGGTATATCCTATGATTAAACTTGAGGTGATTTCAATCGAATTACGACAATTAGAATACTTTTTAGCTGTTTCGAAAGAATTACATTTCACAAAAGCAGCCGAGAAATTAAATATTTCACAACCTTCACTAAGCCAACAAATACGTGCATTAGAACATGAAGTAGGCATGCCACTTTTCGATCGAATTGGTAAAAAAATATCTTTAACTGAAGCAGGCAGAGTTTTATTATCGCACAGTAAAACAATCTTTCACGAATTCGAACAAGCTCGTTCTGCCATTCAAGATTTAAATGGATTACATCATGGTTCCTTAACAATAGGATCTTTGTTAACCGTCGTAAATTATTTACTACCACCAGCTATATTAGATTTCAATAAGCAATATCCAAATATCGAACTCTCTGTGTTGGGGCTTCGTACAGGAGAAATTCGTGAAAAATTATTACAAAATGAATTAGATATTGGTATTACATTTCTCCCGGTGCAAGATAAAGAGATTGTTTCTATCCCACTATATAAAAGTGAACTTACATTAGTTGTGCCAACCAGCCATTCTTTAACTGAACGTAAGTATGTATCTATTGAAGAATTACAGGACTATCCTTTAATTCTTCTACCTAAGAATTTCTATTTAACAGAACTAATTACATCTCATTGCCAAAACTTTAACTTTAAACCAAAGCCAATTTTAGAAATTAGTACAATGGAATCTTTAATTCAAATGGTCGCACAAGGTATGGGGATTACCGTGTTACCAAAACCGTATATAGACTTTTTGCAAAATGAGCACATACAAGCTATTAAAATTGAAAACCCCACTCCAACAATAGATATAGGACTTATTTATAGAAGAGATAAATATATGTGCGCTGCTACCCGGAAATTTATTGAGCAACTCAAAATAACAGTACATTCTTTACAAAAATAAGCATAAAAAGAGATTATCCTATGCAGCCGTTACACAACGACCTATTAGAATAATCTCTTTTTATAATGATATAAAACATTACATTTTATGGTTTCTTTTCTAATAACCTATTATTCATTATAAGTGCTAAATTATTATCGTATTATTAAGCTACACATCAGCGATATTTTATGTCTATTTCGTATAGGTGTTAGCAAGTCCGTTTGCAAACTTGTTAGCACATTTTTATAAAAATTATATAATGCTTCACAAAGTAGGAATCCGTTTCGATCAATCTTTTTTCAAAATGGATTCCTTTTTGTCTCTTATCAATATTCAAATGTTACAGTAGTACCATTAAAACCATCAAAACAATTAGAGCAATTAGAGCAATTAGAGCAATTAGAGCAACCACCACAACCAAAACAACTAAAGCAACCGAAGCAACCAAAACAACGGAATCCACCACAACGACCACCGCCACAACGACCACAACCACCACAACGACCACCGCCACAGCCGCCACAGCGACGAGCATCATCTGTAATATAGTAATATGGATATTGGTTTTGCTGGTCCCAATACACAATATTTCCAGGCTGATAATCATTAAGGCTTAACGCTTGTAGTTCTTGTTGAAAATTATTCATCTTCATGACCTCCGTTTATAAACTAAAACCCCATCGATACTTTCCTATATTTCTGTTCGTTAAATCTAAGTAGAAATAGCGCTATAAAGTGAAACTTTAATCAGTAGGGGTTTTGTTCATCCCCCACTGATTATTAGCCCGCACCAATCGGGCGTTTACGGGCAGCAGGGCTCCCACCTAATTTCTTTGCTCCAGTTGGATTTTGAGGTGGGAGTTTTACTGCCCAAAAATTGCGGGATAAACTAAGTTCAATACGTACACCAACAAAATATGACCTATCACTAGATGATGCACCTTGTTCATATGCCTATTTTTAGGTTATTTTTAATATGGGCTCATTTTTATAAAGTGAAACTTTAATCAGAGGGGGTTTACGGGCAGTTAATGCGGGCTAAATGGACATTATAAAATATGAATTTAAACAATAATATTTAGATTTATGTCATCATTTTCTAGTTCTATAGTCGTATATTCCATAATTTTGTTTGGTCATCTTCGTATTTCCAATATGCACTCCCATCTTTATTTTTCTTCGCTTCAATATCTGCTATATCAGAGCTAATTTTATAAGTATTTATAATTAGTGATTTCTGCTAAGAAAAGTCTATTTTTATGAATGGCAAATCAGCGATGTTTTATGTCTATTCCGCATACGTGTTAGCACTTTCTTATATTTCTTCTATTGCATACACCTTCATAATTTCAATATATTTTCCCTTACCACATGGACATGGTTGCTCTCTTCTATATGATTCTTCCCAGCTCATTTAAACACACCTCTTTAACTACTTAATTTATATTATTATATAAAAAAGCCCTGCCACAAGGCAGAGCGAGTAAGATGGATTACACGTATCATATAACAATTTATATCAGTAACACAAAAGATCATAATTTCATCTTCACTAAAATAAAACCACGTTCATATAATCCCTAAAGCAGTAGCTATCAAACGGATAGCTATTTTTTTATTCTCATAAAAACTATCACGCCTTATCATCAATTCATTATAAACATAGGAATCTTTGACTTTCTCACTCCCAAAATACTTCAATTCAATTATCTGACGTTGATCATTATCAAGAGCATATTTCAATGTCCGTTCAATTTGTTTAAAACGTATCTCATGATTCTTATCGTCACCTTTCATTTTAGGAAAAAGAACGATGCCCCCGCTTGAGCCTGTTCTTCTTGATTTTTCATCCGAACGCACAATGCTTTGTAGTTTTTCAGCTCCTTCACCACAAGTCTTCGCATCTCTTTTTCATCGATGTCTTCAGAAAATGACAATTGATTCATACGATACGGTTCCCCTCCGTTCGATCTACTTACTTATAAAAGGATTATTTTATTAAGTTTTATTTCCACTAAACAATCCAGTCTCTTAAATGTATTAAGATACTGAAAAAAATTCAAATCAGATGCCCGTTATATGGAATGCGAGTCATATTAATAAAATCATATGTCATAATATCTTCTATTCCTATGATTACAACATCCTATTAGTAACTAAGTATTGATTATATGTACTATAAAAATATCTTCATTTTATTTATATATATGATTACATGTAAAACAAGATCATCTTCACTTTATTGACATATACTTTGAAGGAAGAAAAATTTCTGAACATTTCATATTAAACATATACCCATAAATACTTTAAACTCAGTTGCTAATATAAATTATCAAGACATATCTAACATTTAAAATTTTTTAGAGGAGTTATTTATGAGACATAATAATAAGTCAAATTCACCAAATTCGTGTGATAAGTTTCAGCTCCCCTGCTTTATTTCTGTATCCCCTTGTAATCAAAGTAATTGTTGTACACCTGTTTTTTTCTCAAATTCTCAACAACAAGAATTATTGCAAATAATAAACCAATTAAACCAAGCTATCCTTTCTTTCTTCACAACACCAAATCCTACAACTAGACAAATACTCCAAACAGCATTACAGGCATTAAATGATTTATTAATAGCAGTACAACCAAATACACCAAATAGAAATTTAGTTTTACGAACTATAAACCAATTAATCAATTCCTTACCTACTGCAACTCTCACTCAAATCTCAGCATTATTCCAATTTCTATTCCAAAACTTGTCTTCACTTATTAGTTGTTCAAATATATCGGACCCCTTGTTACAGCAGACATTTAGCTTAATTTTACAAGGAATCTTGAATAGTTCACTATTAAACATTACTGGAACGACGGGGCCTGAAGGGCCTGAAGGACCTACTGGACCTCAAGGCGTGCAAGGCATTCAAGGAACTGAAGGACCTGAAGGACCTACTGGACCTCAAGGCGTGCAAGGCATTCAAGGAACTGAAGGGCCTGAAGGGCCTGAAGGACCTACTGGACCTCAAGGTGTGCAAGGTATTCAAGGCATTCAAGGACCACCAGGACCTACTGGTTCAGGGACAGGAACAGGAGTTCCTGGGCCACCAGGACCTACTGGACCTCAAGGCGTGCAAGGCATTCAAGGGCCTGAAGGGCCTGAAGGACCTGAAGGACCTACTGGACCTCAAGGCGTGCAGGGCATTCAAGGAACTGAAGGGCCTGAAGGACCTACTGGACCTCAAGGCGTGCAAGGTATTCAAGGGCCTGAAGGACCACCGGGACCTACTGGGCCATCGGGAGATTGTGATTGCCCACCGGGGCCAACTGGACCGACGGGACCTACTGGGCCTACTGGGCCGACGGGACCTGGATGTAATTTCCTTGTTTATGCTACAAACGCAGGAGCCATTGATGATCCTGCAGATGATACAGTATCTGTAATTAACACCGGAACAAATACAGTAGTCGATACAATCACTGTAGATAATGCACCTCTTGAAGTAACAGTTTCACCAAATGGGACTCGTGCTTATGTTACTAATATTTTTTCTAATACCGTTTCCGTTATTGATACTGCCACTAATACAGTTATCGCTACCATCCCTGTTGGAAATAATCCAATTGGTGTAGCTGTTTCTCCAAATAACACAACTGTTTATGTTGGAAATCATGGTAATAATACAGTTTCTGTTATTAACGCTGCTACCAACACAGTTGTTGGTACCATTAATGTTGGAATCGCTCCGCAAGGGATTACTGTTTCACCAAATGGGGCCCTTGCGTATGTTGCAAACGAATTAAGTAATACAATTTCTGTTATCGCTACTGCTACCAACACAGTTGTCGGTACCATTAATGTCGGTATTCGACCTAGGATAATCGTCTTCACACTAGATGGGACTCGTGCTTATGTCACAAATCAAAACAGCAATACTGTTTCTGTTATTAACACCGCTACAAATTCCGTTATTGATACAATTAACGTAGGTACCGAACCTGTTGGTATAGCTATTACACCGGATGGAGCTCGTGTTTACGTTGTAAATAAAGTAAGTAATAATGTATCTGTAATAGGTACGTTGACAAACACCGTCATCGATACCATTCCGGTTGCACTATCACCAGACCAAGTGACTATCATACCAGATGGCACTCGCGCCTATGTTACAAACCAAGCTAGTAATACTGTTTCTGTCATCAATACTGCTACAAATACGGTTATTGATACGGTCCCAGTAGGTATTGCTCCAACTGGTATAGCAACCGGATTTATTTGCGAATAATATAAAAAACAGAGAGACACTAATCATATTTCTCTGTTCTTCCATTAATCCCCATCATATCCGAGCAGTTAGCTTTTGCTAGCTGCTTTTTTTTACAAATAATAATTAATTTACCCAAGAGCATTTCAAAATATTTTCGTATGATATGGTGTATTCCTTTCTTTTGAGTGAATGATCTCGTCATGAGAGCACTTTATTAAGTGCTCTTTTCGTGTTTCAAATACATACAAAATAAAATTTTTATATTAATCTTAATTACACATTTAATTGAATATTAATTCATCAGATACGAATCATTTCTTATAAGGGCGCTCTGTACTTGCGCCCTTATATAAATACTCAAATTTATTCCCCCGCATATTTTTATAAATTGTATACAGTTCCATATGGAATTGTTGAAACAGAAATTCCGTATGGTGTAATATGATGCATTGGATAATAATACTCCATAGATAAATAGTACGGTTGTATGCCTGCTGTATTTGTTGCATCTGCTGCTGTGCTTGTAACGCTTGTTGAACAGCTTGAATTGTACTTTGTGCTCCGCTATACGTAATACCCGCGGTACCATACGGACGCATTCTATCTCGGGTATCAAAATATGAATAAAACATTAGTATTCAACTCACTTCCATATAAGTTATTACAAAGTATATTATGAGTATTAATTTCAGTGAGTGTTAAAAACTAGTCAACTAGCTTTTATTCGTTGCGATAGGTAAGACTTTG
>NZ_NADV01000085.1:0-7401 GCF_003264175.1 Bacillus sp. SRB_331
ATTACCAATGTCCATTGAATATTTGGAGGAATTTGGATTTATCAAAGAAACTAAATAAGTAGGAGGTTTAAAATGAATATTAGTGAGTTAAAAACTAGATTGAATGAATTAGGAATAGAAGAACATGAATACAACTTAGGTGATAAATCTATTGGTGAATTGGAATTAGGTATATTAAAAGAAGAAAAAGTATGGAAAGTATATCAATCGTTAGAGAGAGGTGGAATGAATATTATAGATACTTTTGAAAATGAAAATGATGCTTGTGAATTGATATTAAAATATTTGATAATGCGAAAGAATCGAAGAGAGAGAAGAAAATAATTTTTTCTCCTAAAAAATACTCAGTATACCATAAAGCGATAAAAACAATTTATGGTTAATACTGGGTATTTTTTGTTCTGAAATAAAAGATTCAATTTAAAGGTGTGATGTTGATTGAGTTGTTTATCTTCGACATATGAGTCGGAAAAGTAAGTATCAGGATTTATATGAAGATTCAAACGTTGTTAAATTAGATAATTATCAATTAAGTGTGAATGAAATTGTCGACTTGAAATAAAGTCACGATGTTTCTAATAAAGTCGCGACGTTTTAAAAAATGTTGAGATGTTCTAAAGTTTGTTTAGATCCTGTTTTACAGAATCTTTATATGAGGCGAAGAAAAAATAACAATATCTATTATTAATATTCTTGTCTTAGGTTTTTAGTAAAAAAACAGATAAAAAAAGAATAAATATAAAGTATGAATAGGGATGTAGTAAAAATGACAATGATAAAATTTAATTCTTATCATCAAAAAGTAGAAATTAAGAGGAATTTAGAACTTATTAACTTAGCACATGAAAAAATTAGAGAATATGTAAATTTTGATATATTTTCTTTTGAACAATTAGATGAATTTCAAGTGGGATATAGCATTGACACCGATGGAAACTCCCTTGTAACCGATGAGGAAGATACTTGGGATGCAAATTGGATTGTCATTGCATATGAAACTATGTGTGGAGATCCAATTATTATTGATTTAAATGAGGATGGATACCCTATATGTTCATTAATGCACGGAATGGACAGTTGGGGTGTTGGCGGTTTCCTTGCAGATTCTATGGACTCATTTATCACTTTTATAAAAGATATAGGTAATTTTCTTACTGAGAAACAAGTGTTAGAAGGAAAAAGAATTATACAAAATGGAGAATTGAAAACATTGCTGAATAAGTTTTTGGAAAAAAATAAATTTGCTGATTTTGAAATATGGCACTCTTTATTAAGTCCATTATTTGATATTGCAGAAGAATACGAGCAAACATTGGAGACAAAAGTAAAAAAGATGAAGAAAGAAGGAAAAAAAATAACGGAAATTGCTCATTTGCTTAATATAAAACCTAAAGAAGTGTATGAGTATATTAAGAAAGTTTAATAGAAACTATTCACTTTTTAGAGAACAAATGGGCGCGATTATGGAGCAATACAGACGGAAAATGATCAAACTTTTTTATAAAGCCAAAACAAAAATCTGCTGAAGAAGAATCCATTTTGATTAATCTTTTTTCAAAATGGATTCTTTTTATTTATTGTAAAACTTGGATTGCGAGGTATTTTTGATTAAACTTTATTTCAAAGCTACAGAAATTGATGATATAAAAGACGCTATTAGAGAGATAAGTAATACAGGAGGCGGGACTAACTAATGAGTAACTTAATAGATGGTGTTTTAACAATAGGAGGCATAGAGATTAATCCAAACACTACATTGAAGGATATAGAAGATGCATTTGGTAAAGCAAATGCTGATAATTACCCATTTACTGCAAGAGGGTTCACAGGAAGTAAGAATATTGCATTACCAGAATTTTTATATGAGAGGGGTTATGCAAGAGTCTTCCAAGAGGGAGATATATTGAATATTATAGATTCAGAAACTGGCAATGTAGCAACAAAATTTGAATTTAATAAAAAAATTGGATGGGTTATGGCTGATTAGGAAGGAAGTATAATAAAATATGAGTGACTATGCTATTTATAAAAATAATTTGTATAGATTAAATGTATCGGATAATAAACTGGAGCTTATAAGTAATTCAAATGAATCTATAAAATATGGATTTAAAGAATTAAAATTTGAACAAGGATTCGTTTCGAAAGTAATATATATAATAGAGGTTGATATTAATGAAGTAGAGATGGCTTATAAATTGAAATACAAAGTAATATATAAGGAAAAAGAATTTGTTCCATGGGCAATAGGTAAGTTTATACTAGAAATAAATAAAATTACGCTAGGTACAAGTGATGAAAAAGAAGCTAGAAATTATGGATTTGAAAAGATGGAACAATTTGTTTTTAAAAAAGAGGTTCCAATAGAGGAAGTAGATGCTTTAATAGAAATTAAGAAGTCTATTTTGAAATTTCGAAATATGGATGAAAAGGTCACTAGAATCGAACAAAAGGATATAAGAAGTTATTTAAAGAACCTTTTAGAATAGATTATATTTAATTATATTGTATTAAAAGGAGAAAAAATGAAAATGAGTATAGTGTATCTATACAAAAAAATAAATGAATTAAATAGAATAGAAAGAAGCTCAGAGCATTATTTAAATAAATATAATGAAATTTTAAAAGTCCTCATAAATTTCTGGAATTGAGGGTTACTATTAATCTATAATTTATTTAAAATAAAGGTAGTGAAGAATAACTACTCTTCACCTGAAATAAATATGAAGGAGAATTATAATAATAATGACTTTTCCCAATAATGTTAACGGTATGTGTGAGTATTCAATAATAGAAATTAGATGCTTACCCTATAATTCTGAAACAATAAAATTTCAAAACGACTTTGTTCTTATTTGTAGTACATATCTTAATAAAAATGATAAAGCACATGGTCATACTACATTTGAAATCCAATCTGTAAAAGAATTATCTTATAATAATTCACACGTTAAAGAAGCCAAAAAGTTTGCATTCAAAGGTGGTACTTTAAGGATTAATGATTTTGTAAACATAATTGAGGTGAAAACTGATTATGATACAAAGATTATAGCAAACCTTTCTTACCAATATTCTAAAGATCAAGAGATGGAATATATACAAAATAAAGACTTACTCCTATTTTCTACTTCAGTAGGAATCAAAGGTTCTTTTTCTAACGTCCCTTATCTTTATCTACCACCAGAATTTAAGACCTACATGGACTACTATGATGCTCATCAAGAATCTAAAATTCTCCATGATGCTTATTATACTTTGTGTCGAAGCACAAAAGAAGATAGTGAATTCATTGAACAATTTAAGGAACTACAAGATAAACAAAGTATTTTAGAAAAAGATTTATATGATCGTTATTTACAAAACACATATAAGGACTAAATGAATTTCGTAAACTATCCCCACTTCCAGCTTGTTTAGAAGTGATCGCTTCCTAAATTCACCTATCTTGCGTGTTTATTTCTATACAAGTACAAGAACTAATCATGGATTAGGCTATCTTGTTAGTTTATATAGTTCGATAAAACGTATGTTTTATTATGAAAAAATAGTAATTCATCTCCCACCTATTTGTTGGTGCCATGCACCTACATACAAATTGAAGAGAGAGAGGAATCACCTAAATTTAGTTAAAATGATTAGATGCTGTAAATATACACATCAGATAAACAAATAAAATAAAAAAAGAATCCCATATCATATATGTTTATGGGATTCTTTTTTTATCTAGTACTGGTCCATTGTTACACAGACCTCAATTTATCGTTTATTAATTGTTTAATTTTATTAATAAACTACATAGATTCATATTAGCGTTTGATATCCGTTAATATTTTCTGATATCCCATTGCTTTCGGGCTACCGATCTGAATTTTATTTGTTAACTCATTATTATAGATTGTTGTTGCTTTCGCAAATTGATTACGATCCCATTGGTGATCTTTAGCAATTTGTTCATCAGATAAATTATAGTATGAATAAGTTACACGTCCTTCTACATCTGGAATTGGATCATCGAAGGTTGTATCAAGATGGTACCATTTCCCCTCAATTTTCACTAGATTCCAAGCATGAGGTTGTCCATTTCCAGTCCCTGTTACAATATGACCTTCTACTCCTGCCTCTTTTAACAATTGATAAGTTAATAATGCATATCCTTGACAAACAGCAGAACGGTTTGCTAAAGCTTCATATGCCGTATAAGCCTGGAAAGAAGTATCATACGAAACATGTTTTACGACATAATCATGAATCGCTTTTACTTTTTCATGTTCATCCATACCAGCTTTAACAATAGAAGCGATAACTGATTTTGCTTGTGTCTTTACATAGTTCATTTGCTCTTTTGATTCACGGTATGTAATTTTTAATGTAAATACATAATCTCCTGGAATACCACGAATAGAATATTGTGTATTTGCAACGTTATATTTCATGTATTCATTTGAATCAACTGTCTCATCATATGCTTTAACAAGCGTATCCATAACTTCTCTAATATTAGATTGTTTAGATTTATATGTTATAGTTATATCTTCTTCATGATTATTAATATAATTTTTCATGTCTTTTTTATAAGCTTCTAATAGTTGTACCTCAGTTTGTACACTCGTATCTTCTTTATTTGGTTTTGTCACATCAGGATTTTGTGTATTTAATTGTTCCCTATAATTTAATGCATTAAATAAAAACTGTGCATACTGTTCACGAGTTACAGTTTTATTTGGTTCAAAACCTCCATTACCTGTACCTGATGCAATTTTATTCGACTGTACGGCACTAATAGCGTCCTTCGCCCATGAATTATCTGGTACATCATTAAAAGTATGTTTACTTAACACAGGAACTTTAAAAGCAGTCTTGATGACCTGTGCCATTTCTGCACGACTTAATGATTCTTTTGGTCGAAATTCCCCATTTTGATCTCCTTTAAAGACTCCTATGTCTGTCAAAAATAGAATCTCTTCTAGGAACATTGTTGAGTTTTTATTAATGTCCTTATATGGATTTTTAAGCTGAGACCCATCTTGCATAATATAAAAAGAGTTGTCCTTATTAAGAGTACCTCCTTTTTTAGCAGGAGCTAGCACACGATAAATTAAAGCTGCCACCTGTTCACGAGTAGCATTATCTCCCAGGCCAAACATTCCATTTCCATATCCTCCGATAATATTACGATTAGCTAAGCTCGTAATGGCATTATTTGCCCAATGGTTTTTGGGAACATCATTAAATACAACTGAATTTCCCCCTGACTGGACTTCAGCTTTTACGGGATCACTACTTGTTCCTAACAATGCACCTCCTACCATCGTTAATGATGTTATTGATTTTAATAGTTTTTTACTCATAAATTCTCTCCTAATAATATATTAAAGTAATTAACTTTACTTCACTAAGTTTATTAAACAAGTGGTATCTTTTAACTAAAATTTATAGATTTACGATACGAGAAAGCCCCTGCAGGACTTAAGTCCGCCTTTAAGCATGGGATGAAAGTATCGCTTTTGCGTAGCAAAACATGTCAAAATGGCCTCAAAGTCATGCAAAAGACTCTAAAACAATAATGTTCTCTAAAAAATGAATATTGTATGAGGTTGCACGAATCAATTTCACTTCGTGCGTAAAACAATACATGTCGTCAAGTACTAGACGCTAAAGCATAAGGAGAACCTATACGGTCTGTCATGGGAGTGGTGATAGCAAATCGCAATCTTGCACGTCAGCGATACCAGAAATGGACTTCGCCTTTGGTCTTCGGTAGCAAGAATCCCACTGACCTATGTCAGCTTGCCCCTTTAGGGGGGGAGTGTCAAAAATGTACTATGAAAGACTTTTAGACAGATACAGTCTAGGATACTACAAAATACATATATAGTTTTATGCATTTATGCATTTTCTTCATTTTTTTAAAGCAAAAGGCATATTTTGTATAATATTTAAAGGGTTTTTGATGTTTCTATGAAAATAAATCAAATTTTCTTATATTGATTCCGTAAAAAGCTATCATACAAGATAAGAGATTTATTCTTTTGTTTTTCTTTTAAAGTTTCAAATTGATTAATGAAAGGTTCTGAATAATCATATTCTTTTATGAAATGTTCTAATATTGAGTAAGCAGTGTGAAGAACTTCAGAATCGTGCTTAGCCTGATAATATTCTATATACTTCTTAAAATCCGGAGGAAGATATAAATAAGGAATATTAGACAATTGCCCCTTTGGCCCTTCAGAAATGGAAAATAAGAGTAAATCTTGCTCTTGTATATATTCCCTCTCTTGATCGCTATGATATTGATAGGAAAGTCTCGCTATGAATTTCGTATCATAGTCTGATTCCGCTTGAGTAATTGTTACAAAATCATTTATTTTCAAAGACCCACCTTGGTATACAAACTTCTTAGCATTTTTTACATTTGGATTATTATAAGACAGTTCTTTTATAGATTGAATTTCAAATGTAGTATGACCATGTGCTTTATCATTTTTGTTAAGATAAGTACTACAAATAAGTACAAAATTATCATAAAAATCGGGTGCTGTAGAAATACAAGGTAAACATTGAATTTCTATAATTGAATACTCATAAGACGTATTGATGTTACTTGGAAAAATCATTTTATAATTCTCCTTTAAATTTATTACCCATGCCATATAATCGATCTTCATAAAAAATAGAAAAGCCATTATCGAATTGATAAGGGCTTTTCACATACTTTTATATAGAATAAAAATCAGATGCCTATAGAAGTATAACACAAAATTCAATTAAAACAATGTGGCTCTGTTGCAAAGTTTGAAAAAACATAAACAGGTTGGTAAATGAGGAACAATGTTTCGGAAGAAGTTAGTTCCAAATTTGATAGATGAGATTTCCATATTCATGAACCGGTTCTGGTGCGCTTATATATTTTAAAAAGAAAAGACACCCTAAGGTGCCTTCCTCCGACTTGATAACCACTTTAATTTTAATAACATTGGACTCCCATCCAAATATTATTATACCATGTTAAGTTATTTTGTTCATTTATGCTGGTCGTCTGTAGGCTGTTTTGTAGTCCATGTAGCGATTAATAAGAAAATAATAGCAATAACTACACCTAAAAGTCTTTGTTTGAGCCACATGGATAAGGCGAAATTTGAAGTAATAGCTAAAAAGATAAATATTACGGTATATTTATTGAATCTCATTACGAACAACCTCCCAACGGAACTATACTCAAGAAAATTTTACTATTTTCTTGTTTCGTAAAAAATAGTATTAAACAAAATTCAGATTCTTTATCCCTCCTAATAAAAATCATAATATCTTTTTAAAGAAAGTTTAGATTTAAACCCCATATAGTGATCCCTATGAATACATAAAAAAGGAAGAGAATTTTTAAAATTCTCTTCCTTTTTTATG
>NZ_NADV01000086.1:0-15496 GCF_003264175.1 Bacillus sp. SRB_331
CTTAAGTTGATGGATGTGGGGTGCTACCCCATTATGTTGAAAAGGAAAAGAACATCTGTGGAACTAGTGGTGACAATAGAGTTGTTCCACAAATGAGACAGAAGAATAGTGTGCTCTATCTGGGGAAATTGGAATATTTATGATTATAGAAACTGTAGCTATTGAAAATAGAACAAATAAAAGCTAAATAACAATAATATAATCTCTTTTCTAGATATGCCTTTATCAAGAATCAAAAAACTTAATACCACTTAGTACAAAAGCATCAGAACTTGGGCTATAACCAACTAACTTTCTTGTTCCTTCAATATCAATTCGTTTAAACCTGTTGTTAGATACACCATGTAAAATTGAAAATGGAGGTAAGTTCTTTGCCGTCATCGACTTTAAGAGAAGGTCCATAAAATCTTCTGGGCTTAAGTATGCACTCATATCTCTAGCTGTTAGTGGTTTACCATATGGATTATAATCATCATATGCACCTATACGAATAGCAAGACTTTGTAACCCTTCTTCATAGGCAAAATAAGAAGCAACAGCCTCTGCAAAACACTTACTCACCCCGTACATATTTTTGGGTCTCGTGGGTGAATAAGCATGTGGTTGATAATCCAAAGGATAGCCTTCAATTGTTTGAGCACTGGAAGCAACTATCACTTTGGATACATTATTATCACTAGCAGCTCTAAAAATATTATAGGTTCCCTTTATATGATTTTCTAATAAGGAGCCATAAAAATCAGCATTTGGCGAAGGATTACCTGCCAAGTGTATAACTATATCTATACCTTTCGTAAATTCTTGACAAGCAGCTAAATCAGAAACATCTAAATATATGATTTCATGATTTGTATCTTTAAAAGTTTCTAAAGCAGATAAGTTAATATCTGCTAGCCGTAACTGGTAATTCCCTTGCTTATCTAGGAATCTTGTAACATCCTGGCCAATCTTACCTGCAGCACCTGTAACTAAAATTTTTTGCATTTCACTTCATCCTTCCATAAAAAATACATCCCTTGTCAAGGGTCATATAATAGAGCATGCACTTATTGTATGTTGGTAATGGCATTAAATAAAACGAAGAAATATAATGGAGACATGAATAAAATTCATGAGGAGGACCATAGTGACTTTAACAAAATATGAAATATTTAACAAAGTGGCAGAACTCAATAGTTTTACAAAAGCTGCAGAAGTGTTAGGTTTCACCCAATCTGCTGTAAGTCATGCAATTAGCAGTTTGGAAAAAGAGTTTTCCTTTCCTTTATTTATTCGTAATCACTCTACTTTAACATTGACCAAAAATGCAGAGGAGCTTTTAATTACCGTTCGGAAAATTTTATACTATAACAACATGCTGAAGCAGGAAGTAGCCGCTATCAATGGGTTCCAAAAAGGAACAGTAAGAGTGGGGGTTTTTTCGAGTATTTCTAAAAACTGGATTCCTGGTATTCTTAAAAAAATGGAGGAAAAGTTTCCAAATATTGAAATCGAATTACTGGAAGGAAACTATGCTGAGGTTGAGAATTGGTTACAAAACGGGAGATTAGATTGTGGATTTATTAATAATGATACTTACTTTGAATCCTTTGAAAAATCCTTTGAAATCGTACAATTGAAGAGGGATCGACTTTTATGTGTTGTATCTAACCAATCCCCATTATGTAAGGAAAACCAAGTATCAATGCAACAAATAGAAAATGTACCTTTTATTATGCCAACATATCAGTGTTATGATGATATTCAAAAAATATTTAGGGAGAATAAAGTTAGCCCCAATATTAGATTCGAAAATATGAATGAATACTCAGTGATCTCCATGGTGGAGAATAATCTAGGAATTAGTATATTGCCAGAAATGATTATACCGACATCAAAAATTTCTTTTGCAGCCATTCCACTTGAAAGTGATAGCTATCGAACTATTGGATTAGCTATAAGAAAACCAACCTCACTCGCGACTAAGAGATTTTCTGAGATTACTAAAAGGTGGGTATCATTTGAATCAATTTAATTTTGCCAAAATCTGAGTTATTTAAACTGATAGGGTTCTTCTTGAACGGAGCAGATTAGTTCAATAAGCAATGAGAAAAAGTTATATATTATGTGTTGATGTAGAACTATAATATACAAAAATCAGGAGGTAATTATATGATAATATATAAATTATACGACAGAACACCCTAATAACTTTGACTAATTACTAAACCTATATGAATCTTTATGGTGGAATTCACTTAAATTAACAAGTAATGATTTGGAACGAATGTGCAATCAAAGTTGATACGCCATTTACGCATTTGATGAAAAATAATTAGTGGGTATGGGACGTGTTATTTCAGATGGTGTAATTACTGGAGTAGTTTGGGGAATATGCGTTCTATCAATCTATCTGTCCGAAGGAATCGCCGCCATGTACAAATCGCGCTGGGTAATTGGCGTGTCCAGATAAGGACACATTATCTAGTTGGTGAAAGTCCAATCGGGAGAATAGACTCCACTCCCGTAGCCTGAGAGGCGCCATGAAGTGAAAACGACATGGCGAAGCCCTCTGACATCACATGCAAAAGGCATGTGGGCAAATCTCCAGGTTGTAACGTACAGTGAACGTAGACGTAGCCTCGTTACACGCAATTCCGGTGGCTGAGACGGTCGATAACGTGCGAAAGCAGCAAGAACTGACCGAAACGAGTCTGGAACGGCAGTTCTCACCGGCGGGGTATCAGCGGCGACATGGAGAGAAAGATAATGTGGAAACTGGAGAAGCCCTCGACATCCGATGAAGAAACCTCATCGAGGAGACCGTCTCTATAACCGCGATCGGGAAGTGAGAATGGTAGGTGTCAGGGTGACGGAACGGATCGTAGTACCAGAGATCTGCGTGCAGCAAAACGCGCGGGGAGGGAAGGGTCCGAACCTGTAAATATTTCGTACGACCAAAGGAGGCAAGGGTGCCATGACAAAAACACCTATTACTTTGCAGGAACTAAGGCGACGAATCTATCAAAAGGCGAAGTCTGAACCTACGCATCGGTTTTGGGGACTATTTTCCCACATTACCAAACTAATAACCCTCCATGAAGCATATCAGCATGCGAGGAAAAACGGCGGTGCCCCAGGTATCGACGGTCAAAGTTTCGCTGATATAGAACTAGAGGGAGTTATACCGTTTTTAAAGAACATCCAAGCAGAACTGCAGGCTGGAACATATCAACCACAAGCTAATCGTAAAGTAGAAATCCCAAAAGCAAACGGCAAAATGCGGACACTGCAAATCCCGTGTATACGGGACCGTGTGGTCCAAGGAGCGCTAAAACTCATATTGGAAGCTATCTTTGAGGCTGATTTCTGCCCAAATTCCTACGGATTCCGACCAAAACGCTCCCCGCATCAAGCGCTGGCAGAAGTACGACGTAGTGTGCTGCGTCGTATGACCACAGTCATTGATGTTGATTTGTCACGTTACTTTGATACAATCCGGCATAACATCCTACTGAGGAAAATCGCAAATCGTGTCCAAGACCACCAAGTTATGCACCTAGTAAAACAGGTGGTAAAAGCCGCAGGAAAGATTGGAGTCCCGCAAGGGGGGCCGTTCTCACCACTCGCGGCAAACATCTACTTGAATGAGGTAGATTGGACATTTGATGCCATTCGGCGTAAAACGACGAATGGCAACTATGAAGCTGTGAACTATCACCGATTTGCCGATGATATGGTTATCACCGTAAGTGGGCACTCCAGTAAACGGGGGTGGGCTGAACTGGCACTGCGACGACTGCAGGAACAATTGGAGCCTTTGGGGGTTGAACTGAATCTTGAGAAAACACGGATGGTCGATGTCTTACAGGGAGAGTCTTTTGCATTTCTCGGATTTGATTTCAGGCGAGTACTGAACCGAAATAAGACCCGATACTTCATATGCATGATCCCAAAGAAGAAAGCCCGTACGGCAGTGAAAGCAAGAATCCGCGAACTCATTCAAAACGCAGGAGCTAAACCAGCACAAGATTTAGTAAAACAAATCAATGCCGTACTAAGAGGATGGGTGAACTACTTTCGGGTTGGAAATTCCAGCGGAGCATTTAGCGAAGTGCGTGACTATACGGAGATGAAAATCCGTACACTGCTGACGAGAAGGAAACGGCGACGAAAGCGTAGCATCGGATGGCAGAGATGGAGTAATGAATATCTCTATGGTGTACTGGGGCTCTACTGGGACTGGAAAGTCCATTCCCTCAAAAGTGCAGAGGGATACCGATGAAAGTGCCTGCCATTTGATAGGTCTCATAACCCTTTTGATGAAGTTTATGGGGTGAGCTGCTTGAGGGAAAACCTCACGAGCAGTTCTTATGGGGAGGGGCTGGAAACGGGTCATAACTGATACCGCGCCAGTTCTTTACCCGACAATCATTTTTCCGCTGGATTTAGCTGAATTTGAACGTTCCCGTATTGTTTGGCACAACATCCAATGCGTTGTTCAATCAGTTATTCACAGCTATAATTGCCTATGCTTTGCTGAAATTTCTTCGTGCACAAGGCCAAAAGACAAAATAAACGCTTGTCATTTGCAGGTTTCACACGCCTGTTTCTTTGTGAAGCCTTGTCAATTGAGTGGCAAATTAGTTTGAAAGAAACACTTGAATTCTACAGGTCGATAAATCAAGAAACTGTATTACTTTGGTTAATCAACATACGTGTTAATTTATAGTATAATGATTGCTTGAAATAATGCGGTGGAAAACAGGGAAAAGAGGGAACCGATGCCTACTATACTAGTTGCTGACGACGATGCGAACATTCGCGAACTCGTCTGTTTATTTCTACGCAACGACGGATTCGCAACAGCTGAAGCAGCGGACGGCAAGGAAGCACTGGCCGTCTACATCTCAACGAATGTCGATCTTGTCGTACTTGACATTATGATGCCGATTATGGATGGTTGGACGTTAAGCAAGGAGCTCCGAAGAGCCAATCCTGATCTACCTTTACTTATGCTGACTGCGAGAGGAGAAACATGGGAGAAAGTGAAAGGTTTCGAACTTGGGACGGACGATTATTTAACCAAACCATTCGATCCGTTAGAGTTGACGGTTCGTGTTAGGGCACTACTCAAACGATACAAGATTGGCTCCACGCAGAAGATCCATTTCGGGAACGTCATCCTTGATCGACAGACCTATAAGGTGATGAACGGGACGGAGTCGCTTAAGTTGCCGCTAAAGGAGTTCGAATTGCTGTATAAGCTCGCTGGAACACCCGGACAAGTCTATACGCGTGTGCAGTTGATCGATCAGATTTGGGGTATCGATTACGCCGGAGATGATCGAACGGTAGACGTACATATTAAACGGCTGCGTGAACGGTTCGCGACAACACCCGATTTTCGGATCGAAACGGTGCGCGGGCTTGGGTATCGGCTTGAGGTTTATGAATGATCAGATCCTTATATATACGTGTTGTCCTGACATTTTTAGTCTCCATCATCGGGGGCACGATCATTTCTTTTTTGGTGTCAACTTGGATATTCGAAGATAAATTGAACGAAAACGCTCAAATCAACTCACGTAACTTTGGCCAAGACATCGTCCGAATTTACAAGACCTTTCCGTTACGTGAAGCGGACTTGTTCGTAAGTGAAATGAAGCAGCTCGATTCTTATTATATTCGAATTTACGAAGCAACGGGTCAGTTCAAGTCTTACGGTAAACTTCACGGACACAAACCTGCGCCTGTGACGATGGAGCAACTAAAGAAAGTATTAGATGGAGGTGTTGTTCAGGACACACCTAATGGTATTGCCACGGTCCTCTTAGGGTTGCCGTTGAAAACGGAAATGGGAACGAAAGCGATATTTTTGGAAGCGCTCGCCCCTCCTTCAGCCTCTTTTGTCACAAAGTGGGCATTGGTCTTTGCAACATGTTCGTTGATTGCAGGAAGCTTATTGATTCTAGTTGCCTCTGTATTCCTGGTAAGACCGATAAAAAAGCTGACAAAAGCGACCAGGCGGATAGCATCTGGAGATTTCAATGTCAAGTTGAATATTAAGCAAACGAGTGAGCTGGGTACTTTGGCTCGCAGCTTCGAAGAAATGATGCACGATCTGCAGCAACTTGAGCAGATGCGCAGGGAATTCGTAACGAACGTGTCGCACGAGGTTCAGTCTCCGCTCACTTCGATATCCGGTTATGCTCTAGTGCTTAAGCAAGTTGACCTTTCAGAATACGAACGAAGCCGTTATCTTGATATTATCATCGCTGAAGCGAAAAGGATGTCCAAAATGAGTGATAACCTGCTAAAGCTGAGTTTTCTTGAATCGCAGTCAAAGCAACTGCGGCTCGTCACGCTCAGCCTCGATGAACAAATCCGACGGATAATCGTGGCGCTCCAGCCACAATGGTCTGCTCGCGATATACATTTCGAGCTTGATTTACAGACAGTTAAAGTAACGGCTGATCATGACCTGTTAAATCAGGTATGGACGAATATCCTCAGAAATAGCATCAAATTTTCCGAGGATGCCGGCGTGATTAACGTGAGCATCAAACAAGATATCAAAAACGTGACAATCCTAATATCCGACACTGGTATTGGTATTCATCTTGATGACCAGAAGCGTATATTCGAGCGTTTTTTTAAGGCCGATCGTTCCCACAGTCGTAAGTATGACGGAAGTGGTATGGGACTCGCTATCGTTAAACAGATCGTGTCGCTTCATCAAGGTGACATCCGAGTGAAAAGTGAACTTGGTCAAGGAACGACCTTCATTGTCACCTTGCCAATCACTACACCAACAGATTAGTTAGATTCATTCTCTATGCTACGACTCATATGCAAGCTTACTTGCATATAGAGCCGTAGCATTTTTTTTGGCAGTTCATATTCAGTTCATATTGTCGTCATGGGGAGTACATCTTCATTGGTTAAGTTTTCATTACAGGCACATGAAGGAAGGCAAACAAACAGATCAGGACAGGAGAGGATGACAGTGACACAACAAGAGGAAAAGAAAACGCTGAGTGGAATGAAAATAAAGAAAGTGCGAAACATCTTACTTAAAATCATAGGAGCAATCGTTCTAGCCATTGTACTTTTTTTAGGTATTGTTTATATCGCAAATGTGATAAGTAGTCATTCGGAGCAAAAACGAATAGTGCCCTACGGGCAGCACGTATCTGTAGACGGGAAAAACATGAATGTGTTAATTCAAGGCGAGGGCGAGGAAACGATCGTGCTCCTGCCTGGTTATGGAACAGCTACTCCAGGGCTTGATTTTAAGCTTCTTATCGATGAATTATCTCCATTTTACAAAGTTGTTGTGGTAGAGCCTTTCGGTTATGGATTAAGTGATGAAACTGTAAAAGAGCGAACCACGGAGAATATGGTAAGTGAAGTTCATGAAGCTCTACAGCAGCTTAATATTAACAGATACATGCTCATGGGCCACTCCATTGCAGGCATTTATGGAATTGATTATGTGAATAAATATCCAAACGAGGTGACTGCATTTGTCGGAATCGATAGCAGTGTTGCAACACAACCGGGTATAGATATCAATTTCCCATTAAAAACGGTTGCATATCTCAAAAAATCAGGTCTCTTAAGATTGGCTATGAAAATCAGTGCTGACCCCTATGTTGGACTGGGATTTGATGGAAAAACCGTAGAGCAAATGAAAATGATTTCGAATAAAAACATGTACAATGACACAACCTTGAATGAGATGGACCATATTTCGTCTAATTTTAAAGGGGCTCAAGGTTTAACCTTCCCTAAATATCTTCCACTTCTTCTCTTTGTACAAGCGAATGATGAAGGTGTAGCAGGATGGATACCTCTGCATGAAGGGCAGATCAAAGACTCGGTACATGGAAAAGTAGTAACCATGGATGGATCACATTATTTACACCATACCAAATTCAAAGAAATCGCTGAAAACGTTAGACTATTTATGAAAGAAGTAAAGTAAGTGTTCAGAGAAAGATTCATTCGTTATTTTATGCATTTGTCTACAGTCTGCAAGACCATCATTTCGATGGTCTTTTTTATGTCCAAACAGTTGTATATTTCCAAACCAAGATTATACTTTCGCCTGAAAGACATTGGGCTTCATTTTCATATTAACTAACGAGGCAGGTGTGCGGACGAGCCTAGGTCGTATCATATAACGGGTGGGATTCCCGTCGAATAAGAACTAGCCATTCGCTCGTAGCGAGTCTTGGAGGGCTAAAGGTAACTTTAGTCTTTAAGCGTAGACAGTTAGGTGGCGGATTTGCTTTACTGATCGTTCTATTCATCCTGTTAATCATTATAGGATGTAGTTGTTGGGGCGGCGGTAGCGGCGGATTCGGTTACTAAAAAAAGGGGCACTCATAAGAGTGTCTTTTTTCTCAATATAAGAACTCTAAGAATATGATATTATTTTAATGCAAATTCCCTTTTGTGCAATGAGATAGTAATGCCCAACAAAAAACCCACCTATTTCCGTAGGTGGGCCTTATCTTTATTACACAATATCAAAGTATACTCTCTTTTTCTCGTAAATTTTATGTAATTATACATATTTGTAAAAATTACATAAAATAAATATTACATGTAGTAAAATATAAATTGTGGACACGTTCTATAAAGCTGATTCTCCGATTAGAAGGCGTAACACATCTCAACCATATAGGTGTGGTGTGGCGTTGCTTTAATCTAGCCAAACAAACGATCTCGATTCTCTTGTATTTGTACACTAACAATCTGTTGAAAATAAATGATTCTGTTTTATAGGACGTGTTTACTTAATGTCCAATACATATTATTAAATTAAAGTGGTTCAAGTCGGAGGAAGGCACCTTAGGGTGTCTTTTCTTTATGGGGTCTCACCACATCGGTATCTGACTTATTTTTTATGTTTATCATGCAATTTTTTGTTGTTGCATTTATTGAGGAAATCTTTTTTCGTGGATTTATGCTCAAAATGTTGTTTTCAAAGGGGATAAAAAAATCAGTTTTGATTTCAAGTTTTTTTTTTGGTATCACCCATTTATTACAACTAATTGGTGGGCAGTCTATTGAAGATACCATTTTACAAATCATATATGCATTTTTAGTTGGACTTGTTCTGTCCTTACTTATCGTAAATAAGCAATCAATTATTATCACCATTACTTTCCACGCTTTTAATAATTTCTTTAATTTTATGGGGAATGTTCAAGCCTCGTCGCTTTTTGCATATATTATTATTGCAATTTTATTCTTCTACACCATATATTTATGGAAACGTGCTAATAAAAAAGAGTGTATTCGACAGGAAATAAATATAGCAGTTTGAGTTGTGATATTACCTTTTCAGTATAGAGGGCAGCCTGGTACCACAATATTACCTTTAAAGGGGCTTGCTGCATGCTCATCAACTTAAGAGATTAATTGTTCCCCTAAAATGAAAAAATACGTTATTCTTTCTGTAGAATCATAGGAAAGGATGGCGTTTTTTTCATTCTAGGGGGCATTTCTTTTTATTAGCTTGATAGCGATGTGGCGGTACCCCATTAATAGAAAACTACTGCAAGAGTTATAGTTTTATGTTTTCATTTCCCTTTTGGCATTTATCTTTTAATCAGATGAATGCTTTTTTTAGTACATAATAAAAAAATAACCAGAAAAACTGTCACAAAATCCGTTTTTCTGGTTTCTCTATAATACAGGCATCAAATTGAAAGTGAGGTTTAAACTAACATGTTAACCATAGAAAATGAAGAAAGTCATGCTTCTGATATGCCTTTTGAAGATTTATTTAAGCAGTACTATACTTATGCTGTGAAACAGATTATATGGATTGTTAAAGATCAATCTATCGCTGAAGAGTTAGCACAAGAAGTGTTTTTACAATTATATCGTAGCGACTGGAAAGTAATTGAAAACATACCTGGATGGTTGATTAAATCTTCTACTTATGTAGCTTATAACCATTTGCGATCTGAAAAAAGGCAACAAGCGAAGATTGATAAAGAAATACAATACCATGAAGTACAAAATGTTTCATCATTAGACGATGATTGGATAAGAAAAGAAGAAATTACAAAGGTACAAACGATACTAAATAAAATGAATGATCGAGAACGAACCCTTTTACTAATGAAATTCTCTGGTTTTCAATATAAAGAAATTGCAGAAATACTTCAAATTGAAATATCTTCTATTGGAACATTATTGGTCCGAGCCAAAATGAAATTTCGCAAGATTTATAAACAAATGGAGGAGGCATAACAAATGAAATGTTATGATATCGGATTTATTCAAACATATATTGATGGAGAACTTTCTCATGATATAAGAAAGGAATTCACAAAGCACCTAGATACATGTGAAGCATGCCAAGATTTATTAGTAGAAATCAGTAAATTAAATCAATGGGAAAACGTAATGCTAGATGAAGAATCTGCAAATTCACCACAAGAAATCAAAATTGATATAGAACAAGCATGGAAAACATTTGAAAGTCGTTCCAAGCTAGACAATGTTTCTAATATAAATCACAAAAAACAACAGAAGAAGGGGCTCTTTACAAACATGAGTAAAAAATCAAAACGTTTCATGTATACAGCAGTAGCTGCAGCAGCACTTTTCACAACAGCAATGATTCCACAAGTACAAGTAGCGGCTACAAATGTTGCCTCATATTTTTCGGATGCAATTACAAATGATAAAGTTGTAAATGAAGGAATACAAGATGAAAATGGTGTCACACAAGATATGATGAAGAATGGTAAATATATTCCTATTGATGAAAAAATTACAGATCAAGGTATTACTGTACATTTCAAAGAATTATATATCGCAGATTCACGTATATCAGTTCATTATAGAATGGAAAAAGCTGACGGAAGTTTAGTACCATTTGAATTTGATACATCAGGATTAGAGCTCGAAAGTGATGGGAAAATTAATGGGCAACAAGAGGAAAACCCTGAGATTAAACATGAAGGGAGACTATCATTTATCCATGATTCAGATGACCGTCTTCCTTTTGAACTTATGGCAGCAGGTAAAAAATTAAATGATGTAGGCATTCGTGATAATGATAAACCCGAAGGTGTTGCTACATTTGTTATAGTTACTGGAGGAAAAGACGATTTTAAACAGCCCCTTACTTTAGATGTAAATATAAATAGAATTGGAAAAGTAATTGGATCTTGGAAAGGTGAAATTCAAATTGATACTTCACATCTGAAAAATAATACTAATTAAAATGAAAAAAAGAATAGAACAATATGTATCTAATGCTCAGTTTATATGTTTTCTTGTTTTCGTTACATTTATTTCTTATATAGTGCTTACTCTATCTTTTATTTGTGATTTAAGTTTATAACCTTAAATCAATCATTTAAGACCATTACAAGAAAAACCTCCCTAAAAAAGTAGGAAAATAAATAACCGGTCCCTTAACGTATAAGGAATCGGTTATTTTTTATCTAAAATGTGTCTAAACTTACAATTTTCTTTTTTGATATGGTGCCCTATAGAGAAAGAATTTTTTCGTTTAGAGGGTACTTCAAAACCTTAACTTGATGGCGATGGGGTCTCGCCAACATAACGTGAATTTCGTACGCTAAGGAATTTTTTATTTAAAAAACTTGGTTTTCCGTACATTAAGAGTGTTCCATAAACGGTATTTGATGTTTGATATAAAAATTTGTTTTTGGTAATGAGTTTTTGAACTGAATTTTAAACATATTTCAGTCAGTTTTGATAGATATAAATAAAGTTCCTTAAACGACCGTTTTAGGGACTATTTGGACTGGTTAGTCAACATGTGATACCGCCAGCATTTCGAAAAAAAACACACTAAGCAAATTAAATAAGAAATAAGCAGGTTTTTATCACGTTAAGAGTAAACCTATTTATGAAAAATAAAATTCTTAAAAAATGGAGAGCCGATACCATAAACCTGCATTATTAATGTAGAATTTTGATGTTGGCTCTTTATTTACTAAAATAGCAAGTTAGTGAATAAATTGTTCATATTTTTTCGAGAGGAGGTTAAGCAATGAGAGCGCCGTATCAAGTATTAATATTTCCTTATATAAAAACTGATGATTCCATTCAATATGGCATTTTTAATCGAAGTGATTATGGTTATTGGCAAGGAATAGCTGGTGGTGGAGAAGATGGTGAGACTCCTATTGAATCAGCAAAACGGGAAGCGTTTGAAGAGGCTGGTATTATAAGAGAATGTCCATATATAAAACTAGATTCTGTGTCTTCACTACCAGTAGAGGATGTAGTTGGTGAATTTCTTTGGGGAGAAGATGTTTATGTAATAAAAGAATTTTCTTTTGGAGTTAAAGTTCCTACAAAAAATATTAAATTATCTAAAGAACACTTCAAGTATAAATGGTTGTGCTTTGAGGAAGCCGTAACGCTTTTAAAATGGGATAGTAACAAAACAGCTTTGTGGGAATTAAACAAAAGGCTGTTAAAATAATTTAAGTGTTAGTTAACAAAGCCGATAATAGAAATCACACATTAAACATATATTTATACGCGTTGTTACTACACGCTAAGGAATAGTAATAAAAAGATGATGCCGATACAACTATATAAAAACCAAAAGAATCCTAAGATGGGGAATGTTTTATGAAAATTAAGCATAGTAAACCTCCTTGGATATATAAAGGATTATAATACATCGTTGGTCTATTTAGAATACTAACCATGAATTGGATGGCATTAGGCATGGTTAAACTAATAGAAATGATACATTAAACGTATTTAATGAGTCTGCTAGGTATAAAGATAATTGATAATCATACAATGATATGGAAGGGCCTTTTCTAACGTGTTAGTTACCTCAACGTATATGTATCTCTTGGCGCCTGGGCGAGGGTGCTTTTTTTATTGCACATTATAATATGGACAAGCATAATATTATGTAACAGGACGAGTTCTTCGTGTCCTATTCAATGCTCAGGATAAACCCCAATTCACATTGAGAGCACCAATAGCGAGGGTGCTCTCTTTTTATTGAATCTACATTTATTTTTATGCCTAATGAATTCGCTAAGTGGATACTATTTCATGTAAAATGGTGATTTTATTTATATTCTGGATAGATTTCTTGCGAAATATGTAACTAGAGCCGTATTTAAATTGAAATATGATACGATAGTTGTATATATACATTTAGATGGTGAGAGGGGATAAAAGTTGATGAAAAACCATATAAAAGTAAATGGAAAACTCCTTCAAACAAATATATACAATTTTAATTTTTTTGGAGGCGTTCTTCAATAAGTTTTGCTTTTTCATTCACTTTTGTTGTATATGTGAAATCACCGTAACAATATGGATATCTAAAATTTTGTTTATTTCCACCACAAGTGTATGTAGCTGGATTCTGATCAACTTTCAACTTAGAAAACTGTTTAGCTGTATCTTCCGAGTGTTGTTTAGCTTCTTGATTGGCAATAAAATCAATATAGCCTGGCCCCATATTATAGCTTTGAATAATTGTATCCATGCTAACACCTTTTTCTTCTCCATATCTATACATTTGAACAAAGTGCTTTATCCCTTGTTTAATGCTCAAGTTTATCTCTTGGATTTCATTTGGCTTTAATCCAAGTGATTCGGAAGATTGCATAGGGTCGTTGCCCTCACCCCTACTCTCGTGGTACATAATTCCTAGTAAAATTGCTGTTTTTTCTCCCAAATTATATTTTTCTAATTCTTTTTTTATGATGGGCTCATATTGCAATAAACGTTCCTCGGTAGCAAACGCTTTATTTTTTTGAGTATTGGTTTTGTCATTAAAATATAGTATCCCGATTATTGTTCCTAACCCTAAAATACTAATAAAGAATAATATAATAGTTTGTACTTTTCTCTTATTCTTCAAATATTACTCCTCCTTTTACAAGAAACCCTATTTTCAATGGTGGCTGGTTATTAAAAAAATTCAATAATTCTCTATTTCCCAGCTTTTTTAGACTCGAAAATTTTTTTCTAAATTCTAAGTTTAATAGAAAAGTTTAAAGATAAGGTA
Organism: Bacillus sp. SRB_331; assembly: GCF_003264175.1. NCBI lineage: Bacteria > Bacillati > Bacillota > Bacilli > Caryophanales > Bacillaceae > Bacillus > Bacillus sp. SRB_331. The sequence goes on from NZ_NADV01000086.1 coordinate 14,033, forward strand.
AAGATAAGATAAAGATAAAATAAAGTCCATTTTTTAGGGTATCCATTATGTGTTCTAAAGGCTCCAGATTCAAGAGATATATTATCTACATAACCGATAAGAGAGAAGGAGGTAAGCAAAATATCACTTGAAACAGATATAATTCTTTCTTTATTAGATATAAAACTGTGGATGGCCCATCATTCGGGAATTAGTCGCTTAAAAATAAAAAAAAAATTAAAATCAGAACCGTACCTCAATAAGTCTTCAAGTGTTAATAAAAGAAAACTATATAAGGTGAGGGAATAAAGATTCAACACCAATGATTATCAATAATTGAAGTGCTAATGATTATAATAAAAAGAACCTTCAATAGGTTCTTTTTTATAGTTGGTAAATATGTTATCAACAATAGATGGTAATAAAGATAGAAATTTAGACACTTTTTATTAATGGGCTAAGTTTTCTTAGGAAGAAATCTATTTCTCATGACTGATCGCTAGATATAATCGGATATATCATTTATTAATTTGGGTGGGTGATTTAACTTTTGGAGTTTACCACACTAAAATTTAAATTTTGTTTAGGGACAAAATGTTAAAGTGTTACATTCTGAATTGACAGAAAATTAAGGTGGTAAAAATCCTATTAAATCTTTTATTAGGTAACTCATATTTCTTTGACCTTATTTTCATGGTATTACCGAACGTTTATATGTCTCTAAGGGAAAGAAATACTTTAAGTTTTATTACCATCTAATGTTTGATTAAGATGGTAACATGAAAATAAAACGTTTACAACTAGAAAATAAAGAAAAAATATAAAAATTCGACTTTTTTCGACATTACGACTATGAGAGAAAGAATCTAAATTAAGTAAATCTTATATTTAGAGGGGATATTTACCTTATACATAACGGTTAAAACATTTGCAAATGTTTCACGAGTAATTAAAAACGTCGAATATAAAATTATATTGTGACAATTTTAAACGAACATACTTTATAATTCATACTTAGACTAATAAATTAATTACTAATAAATTAAATACGCTATATTTAATAGAGTATAATACGGAATATTTAACTTTAATATTCCATATTATATATAATTATGAATCATTTAACATATTTGTTGCGGGAAATTTTGACATAAGATATTTTAAATATTAAGCACAGAAACATTTCAAAGAAAAAGAGCTATTTTAAAATGTACCCTAAAAACATTTTTCCTAAAAAGTAGTAAGATTTTGCAAAACGTTTCTGTGCCTAATTAGATGAAAATAATATAATAAATTGTTTAAAAGAGATAAAAATAAGTTGCTTTTATGGAGAAATATACATCCCATACTATTAGAATTATGTCAAATTGTAGTTTGCAAATTACATTTCAAAGTATAAAAGGGGCATTTATTGCAGCTCGAATATCTATTACTGATTTATTGCATAAAAAAGTAGCTGCACAATAAAATGTACCCTATAGAATA
>NZ_NADV01000087.1:0-2025 GCF_003264175.1 Bacillus sp. SRB_331
AGGTATGTTTACATAAAATCCGTTATCGGAAGTAATATATTGATAGGTCAATATTTACAAATCTTTTATATGTTTTCTAATATCTGCGGCTACTTTGGTAGGATCATCAATCTCAAAAAAGACATACTTATATTTTTCATGACCTTTTAATTCAATCATTACGAGAGGGACTCTATTTTCACAAGAGAGAAAGTACCATTCATCAGCGTATTTAAAACTTCCTTCAAAAATATTGAGAGGAGAAATTGATGTTCCAGGCATACGAAGCATCCATTGTGGAGGATTAAAATAGTCAACATACACACTCTTGATCGTGTTATAAGGCATTTTTAATTTTAGTTTTAATGCAAGTAATCCTGTTATCCCATTTAGTTTTAGAATCAGACTTTCATTATCAAACAATATTTCTTTCCCCATAATTCCCCCACTTTTCACGTTAACTTTTATACTTGTATACTCAAAATCCCTTTGATTTGTTTTTGGATGGTAAAACATGTTTCTCTACTCTTTCATATAGAGTAAGCAATTGCTTGATAAAAGAAAATTTCGGTACTAACCAATACGAAAATAACGCTGAAACACATCCTATTAAAGCCCCTATTACAACATCAAAAGGATAATGAACTCCTACCCAAATACGAGAGATCGCTACACAAAATGCAAGTATAAGCCATAACCATCCAGTCTTTTTACGAACAAGCCAAAATGAAAAACAAATCGAAAAAAAGAGAATCGTATGGTCACTAGGAAATGAATTATCTACAGCATGGTCGACAAGTTTATTAACATCAGGCAATACTGCAAACGGTTGATAATTCAAATGAAATTTCCCTGCTATTTTTCCAATTACCTCAGCAATCACAAAAGCAACCATCGCTTGAATAACCATCATCCTACTTTTTCTAGACCCGGTAAACCAATAAGCTATAATAATTAAACCAAGAATATATACCATATATTCTGCCAAAAATATCATGGCTGAATTTAGGAATGAATATTGTTTACCTAAATCATTAATTGCTCGAAAAATATCAATATTGAATTGAGAAAAAGACATTTTCAAATTCCTCCTTCTTTTTTTCACTATAATAAAAAAAGAAAAAGGAAAACATCGAACTTTCTTACAAACATTCGTGCATTCTTACAGTTTTGTCATTTTTCTCGTCATTTTGTAAATGTGTTCATCGCCTTGTCTTTCGCTATTTTCTTTGGAAAACATGGTGAATTACGAGAAAGAGCGCTACAGACAACTTAACAGTAAGAAGTCGATTATCTCTTAGCGTACAGGAAATCGGCTTTTTCTTTATGAAATTTTGCTTAGCGTACGAAATTTGCGCTTTGTTGATGCTACCGCTTATTGCAAACAATACAGACAGCATAATATCTCTCCCTTTTTCCTAATTGTACCATTTAGAAAGAGTAATAAGGTGCTGAAAGTTGGATGTATATTATATACATACTCAGTTAACATAACGCATCATTATTGGTAGCAAGGACAAGGAGGAATCTTACCCTTACAAGGGAACCTCCTTTCTTTGTTCTATCGACCTATGCATTTTTTATACATTCCTATCCTGGCATGGTTTTAGGGTTCTTCTTTGTTATTGGATTAGCCGAAAAACTGTATAAAATCTTGCATGCTCTTATCGTAGTTTTTTTCCGAAATGTTAGCGGTATCCCTAATAACATTTACTATCCGTCAATCCGAAGAACAAAAAGAACTTGTAGGAATCCTACAAGTTCTTTTTAGTTTCAGGTGAATATACGGGACAAACAAACTATCATCATAGAAACTACAGGGGTAATGCTATGATATGTTTATTATATAACAAATATTGACATCCAGAGATTTTATTTTTGAAAATTATGCGAATTAAGAAAACAGAGTGGTATATCGTTTTCTCTTCCTAAAAAATGCATTTAGTTATTTTGTATAAATAACTTTAAATTAACATCTACATCATAATAAATTAATCAAAATATAAATATAGGTAAATAGAGAAGAATGTAGGATTCTTACAGAAA
>NZ_NADV01000088.1:0-365 GCF_003264175.1 Bacillus sp. SRB_331
TCCATCTTTATCTGTTGTTACTTTTGTTACTACTTTATCTTTTTCATCTTGCACTTCGAAAATTACGCCCGCTAATATTGCGCCACTTTCTTTGTCCACTTTTGTAATTTCCACTGAACCTTTGTCTAACTGCTCATTCTCTACTTTCAATGATAAGACTTCCGTCATACCTTTTTTGATTTCAAATGATACTGGTTCTGTTAACTTCTTGTAACCTGGTAAGCCTGCTTTTTCTACTAATTTGTACTTGCCTACAGATAAGTCTGGGACGTTTGTTTTTCCACTTTTATCTGTCGTCACTTCTGTTACTACTTTGTCTTGCTCATCTTGAACTTCAAAGATTACGCCTGCTAATACTTTTTGGC
>NZ_NADV01000009.1:0-153951 GCF_003264175.1 Bacillus sp. SRB_331
TAATAGGAAGGAGAGGGTCGGGGTTATCATAGTGGAAAGCTTAACATTGGTAGGATTTCTTTTCATGTTATATACATTAGTTGCTAAAAAAACAAACTAATTATTTAAAACGATATATGGTTTTCTTTTTAAGGGCGAGATTTATTTGATAGTGAAATGGATAATGTAAAGGAGGAATTTAGATGGATGCAAGGAAAGAACGCATAAAATACGAAAAGATGTCAAAGAATTATGATCGTATTTATTTAGTTTCGTTTATCCTATTAATTATACTTGTTTGTAGTAGTGTGATTATCATAGGAGCTACAGGAGGAAAATATGGAGTGTTTTTATTGTTAGCAATTTTACTTAACGCACGTATTACGAAAGAATCTCAGAAAAAGTATGAGCAGTATGCTAACAAAGGGCGTATTTAAAATGACACATATCTTGAAAAGAACAACCTGAATGTACATTCAAAATATCCATATATTATCACCTATTAACTAGTAAAAGTAACTTTATATAAATAATTTTTTAGCAATTTAGAAATAGAAACCGTACCTTATTAAAATGTTATTTCCATTCCTATAATGAATTATCCTTCTAGCATATTTATAAGATTTATATCATATATTGGGAGAAAGAATGCAAGTTAGAAAGGAGTCTTATAGAATGAGTTATTCGGAAGGAAATGACTTGAGTGAACAACATATGGTAAGTGCACCCAATCCCTACGTATATCAGACATTACAATCAGTAATTGGTAAACAGGTGGTTATTGAAACTGTAAGAGGTAATGTAAGAGGAAAGTTAAAAGATGTGAAACCAGATCATTTACTCATTGAAGATACGGTGCCATATATTGTACGCATTCAACAAATTGTATGGATTATGCCAAAACAATAATTAAATTACATCTAATTTAATTTATAACAGATTGGCGTCATAGACGACCCAATAAAAACACAGGGTTTTATCTCTGTGTTTCTTCAAGTTTTCGTTTTTGAATATATGCTTGAGCATGAATAATTTCTTTCTGAAGTTCTGTTAATTCTTCCGTAGATCCTGATTCAATCCTCATGTACGTAGTAACTAGACTAATCATCATATCCATCTTCTCTACTATATTTTGAATGACCTGTTCAGATTGTTCTTTTTTAGGGTGTTGTATTGCTATTAATACATTTTCTAAATAATTGTTCTTTCTTTGCTGGATATCATTAATAAACTGTTTTGTGTTTGAGTTCATTTGTTTTTCCTCCATTTTGTATATATTTCCATTCTATCATATTTGAATAGAAAATATTGGATTCCCCTAAATTCACATCTGTCTCGTACATCTCCTCAAATATACAAACTAATTCCTTAACGTACAGGGAACCGGATAAAATGTGTCTAAATTATGTCTAAACGTACAATTTTCTTTTTTTGATATGGTGACCCCATGCCCATCAACTTAAGAATTTGCTTTACCCCCAAGTGTAAAAAAAACGCCATCCTTTCCTATAAGTCTACAGAAAGAAAGCGTATTTTTTCATTTTAAGGGGTATTTTATTTTGTTAGCTTGATAGCGATGTGGCGGTACCCCATCGCTATCAAGCTAAGATTTTAAAGTACCCCCTAAATGGAATTTTTTTATAGCACCGAAGTTCATTTTTATGATTTTTGGGGAAGAATGTGCTTCTTAACTTGATACCGCAAAAAAACAAACAGGAATGACTATTAAGTCATTCCTGTTCCTTAAAGAAACCTTCTATGGTACTAGTAACTTCCTTGAATGCTTCACCTTGGACACTAGAAATTGATAATCATCCAATTATATTTTTCCACTGTGAATTTACACTATCCCAGTTATCATCCCAATTTTCAGTAATATGCTTATAAGCTTTAAAAGGTTTATCACGACTTGGTGAAACATATTTTAAAGCATCTATCAACTCTACAAACTCCAAAACACTTCAGGCCCTTCTTTTAGAATTGGAGTTACCTCTTCGTTTCGAGATAAAACTTCCATTTAGGTGGTGCTATTAAATTTGAAAAGCTAAAACAAGCATAACCCCGTTCTAAATTTAGGACGGGGTTAAAATATAGTTGTTTAATTTCCGATATAAGATACTTCACTGTACTCAAAAATATAACAATAAAGTCGATTGATAATCTAAGGTTTATTCAGCAATAGCGCCCGATTGCGGAAGACTAAGAAAATGATTATGATTGCTGCTTATAGCTTGTTGAACTAACGCACACGTTACTTTAAGTGAATTGATTCAAAATCTTACTGGGAATTTACCTAAAAAAGCTGAATTAACTTAATAAAAAAAAGGACTCCCTTTTTGGGAATCCAATTCATTTAGTGTCACTTTGGTTAAAGTCTAATCTTCTCGGTTCGCAACACTGTCATTAGCCTCATCGGCACCTTCGCCGACTTTGTTACCCATCGCTCCTCCTGCAACAGCTCCTGCAACGGTACCAAGTGGACCAAGAACAGAACCCAAAGCAGCTCCAGCGACAGCACCGACACCAGTTCCTACCGCTTCGCCAGTATCATTATCAACACGGTTACGTTCGTTTTTATCAGCCACTCATCTCACTCCTTATTTAGAATAGGCAAGTGCATTCCAGCACAATACCTTACATATTTTGACCTATAAGGACAGATTTATGCGAAGTGTTAGAACCCTGAGGATTTAGCAAACCGGCGCTTTACATAGCGATGATCTTGTTCTATGTAATTATTGAAATGTTTGATTGTAGAATGAGTAGTACTTTTATAAAAGTCATTCACCTTTAATTTTTTGAGTGAACAAAGTAAAGAAAGGGCCTTATCTGTTGTCAGAACCGTTGGTTCTCCAAAAGTTTGAACGAGTCGTTTCATAAAAGCATACGCAGATTGTGTATTCCGTTTCTTAAGTTGATGGGCATATGGCGATACCCTTTAATCGTAATCAGCATTATGATAATCGTTATTTAAGCTGGGCACTCTTCCATGGGGACGATATTCTATGTGAAAGGTATTATGTTATTACTTGTACTGAGGCTCTTCATGTTCAATTTGTTGAAGACGAGGATTTAAAGATTCAATAATTTCTTGAGTTTGTTGTGCTGCACCTTTATATAATTGTTTTGCTTGCTTGTTATCAGTATCAAGAACAAATCCTTCTAGGCATGCTTGAGCACCCTTTAATCCAGCGATAGTTTGTTTAAGTTTAGTACTTACTGTCATGTAGTATTCCTCCTTGTAAATGTACTTCAAAATATAGAATGCCTATTTTGTTATCATAATACGATTTCCAATTTTAGGGATTTGCGAATGAGAAATTTTATAGTTAATCATTCAAAGGAGAATTTTTAGCTAATAGATGTATGGAATAGTTTTGTCCCAATAACAAAAACTAACAGAAATAAAACGATAATATATAAAGGAGATTAAATATGCTGAAAAAGATAGGAAGAATTTTCCGAGTATTCCTCTTTTTATTTATCGGTGGATGTTTAGTTCTGTTTGGTTGGGGGGAAATTGACAGAACAATAGCCGAAAAAAATGGGGTATTTAGCCAGAATTCTAGTCAATACCCTATGCGTCAAAGTGATATTACTATGTATACAGATGGGAAACAGTTAAACAATCAATTATTCTCAGATATAGAGAAAGCAAAGCATTACGTGCATATTAACTTTTTTTCTATTGCTGATGATAAAGTAAGTCATCAGTTTCTAGAGCTATTGCGAAAAAAAAGTCAGGAAGGTGTAGAAGTATACTATGCAGTGGACAGGTTAGGTGGAATTTTACTAAAGAAAAAGGAAAGAGAATTATTAGTTAAAAAAGGAGTTCATTTTACATATTACAATAAACCTGTTTTCCCTTATCTTTTTTCTTCTTTGGATCATCGGAATCATCGTCGTATTTCAGTTATTGATGGAAAGGTTGGTTACATTGGCGGATTCAACATCGGAAAGAAGTATTTGGGAGAAAAAGAAAAACTTGGTTATTGGAGAGATTATCATCTTCAAATACGAGGAGAAGGAGTTCAAGATTTAGAACACCAATTTGTATTAGACTGGAATAAAAACTCAGAGAAACCGATTCCGATACACAATGCGGTAAAGGAAAAGGGAGCAACCTCGCAAAGATTTACTGCATATTATAGTGGAGAAAAACTTGGGCAAGATTATGCAATGCTGTTTCAACAAGCAAAAGAATCCATCATTATATTAACACCTTATTTTATACCAAAAGACAGAACTATTTGGAACGCATTAGTAGATGCAAGAAAGAGGGGAGTCCGTGTCAAAATTCTATTCTCACCTCATTCGGATGCACTATTAGTTAAAGAAGCAGCATATCCATATATCCGAAAAGCATTAAAACAGGGGATGGAAGTATATGGTTATAAAAATGGGGTGTTACACGGTAAAGTATTTTTGATTGATGAAAAAGTATTGATGGTTGGGACCGTGAATTTTGATTCACGCTCGTTTCATTTAAATGAAGAAATGAACTGTTATATTCATGACCCTATCTATATTTCGAGAATAAAACCAGTGATTAATGCAGACTTACAAAATTCAAAGCAAGTAACATCCTCTGACGTCAATCAATTATCTATAAAAGAAAAAATGAAAGAAAAGGTTGCAAAAATGTTTGAGTATTATTTGTAAAGACAAAGTATTTTTTGTTGAGCACAGGGATTTTTTCATGAAGAAAAGACACCTTATAAGGTGTCTTCCTTCGACTTGGAACATTTTAAGTTTAATAATATACGGTCTCGCCACTTACCTATTAGGCTGAAATTTTATAGTGTTTCTGAACAAAATTTTGTGCTAATTTTGAATCCTTAAGTTGATGGGGATTCTTTTATGTTTTATCATTTTTAAAAAAATCCTTCATTATCTTAGCGCCTTTAATATTCACCGTCACAGCTTCTACTTTATCTTTCTTCTCATCTTTAGCAATCGTAATTTTCTCCTTATTATCAACCCATACAAGAAACTCTTCTTTTGCGTCATCTTTATATGTAACGGTAATAGTAGAATGTGCAGATTCTCTCTTTTTTTGATCTATTGTGATTGTTTTTGGTGTTCCGTTTTGGACTGCTGAAGCGATTGATTGTATCATTTCCTCGTTATCTGTTTGAGATTTGGAACTAGTATTACTTGTTGTTCTAAGCATCTCAATGTTGGTAATGTCTGCAGAGTTTAATTGAATGGTATTTTTCGTATTTTCTTGCTTAGTTGTTGGAGCATTGTTTGTAGTAGAAGTGCTTGTACAACCTATTAAAGTGAAAGATAGAACACTTAGAGCGCATATAGATATGATTTTTTTCATAGTATCCCTCCTTACGCTTAATTATAACAATTTTCTGTTATTTTAGGTAGTTATTGTAAGGAGATAATTTTGTAAATCATAGGGAGACATGTTTACTAGTTTTAATGATGTTCGTATGAATAATATGAAGCGTATATATGAAAAATATGCGGTTCATTCTCTATCAAAATCAAAATTCACATAATTTTTTTCATATTTTATGTTTAACATTTCGAAAATGGGTGTATTACATATAATATAATAAATAATTCATTTTAGAGGAGGAAGTTAAAGATGGAAACGAAGTATAGTAAACCTTTTGTATATGAATTTATTACGGAGAAAGAGGTCATGAATGCGGCGAATGATCTAGTGAAGAAAGGAATCGACCAAAAAGATATTTACGTATTAACACATGAGAAAGAAAGGACAGATAGAATCGCAGACAATGCAGACGTGAATACAATTGGAATAAAAGAAGAGGGACTTGGGACAAGTATTATTAATGTTTTTCAAAAAACAGGAGATCAGTTAAGAAATAAGATGCAAGAATTAGGACTTAATGAGGAAGAAGCTAACTTTTATGAAGAAAAACTGGATGAAGGGAAAATCTTGTTATTCGTTAAGGATTTAGAAAGAGTCGGTGAATGGTTACAAGAAAGAAGATGCACGTATTCTATTTAAATTCATACTCTTTAAATCTACAAATCTATTACGAAAAGGAGATTGGAAATATGAGTGAGAGCGGGCTAAAAGAACAAATTACTGGTAAAGTTGAAAAGAAAAAGGGGCAAGTAAAAGAAGGAATTGGTGAAGTTACAGAAGATAGAGAGTTGAAAAATGAAGGGAAGTGGGAGAAGACGAAGGGAACTGTAAAAGAAAAAGTCGGAAAAGTGAAACAAAAGATAAGTGATGGATTGGATAACAAAGAATAATACATGTTTATCAAGCTTTGGTTAAACGCCAAAGCTTGATAAATCCATTATAAAAATATATAGGAGGTCTAATTGTGGGACTTATTATTACGTGTATTGTAGGTGGACTTATTGGTATGTTAGCTGGAATGATTACAGGAAAAGACTTTCCTTTAGGTATAGTTGGTAATGTTATTGCTGGATTAATCGGATCTTGGGTAGGTAGTGCCTTATTTGGTCACTGGGGCCCTGAATGGGGAGGCATCTTTATTCTTCCAGCTTTATTAGGTGCAATCGTCTTTATTTTAATCGTTACATTCTTTTCTAGAATGCTACGGAAAGCGTAAGTATGATAATGAATAGTAATCTTAAGTTTATTATATGTAGCTATAAAGTTAATAAACTGATAAAAATACATAAAAAAGCATCCAATTAAAATAATTTGGATGCTTTTTTAATGTATTTTACATAGGAATCAGTGAGGATGGCCCCACTGATTGAGATTACATATTAAGCTATCGTTACTTTTTTACAATTATTTATTCTTACGACCTGCCTTGGTTCTATATGAGATAAGTCCTCGCTATTACCTATATCAACTACAATTGTATTCGTTAGTATATTAATAATGGAACCAATTAATTTTGTAGCATGATCGTGTCGATAAGAAAATTGAACAAAATCTCCCTTTTTAAAGTTGTGCTCTTCCATAGATAGATCCCCCTAAAAATAATGTTTATACATTATACATACACAAATTTATAAGGTTTAAACATTTGGTAGTATTTTTTTAGTGTTAAGCTGAGAAAGGTGTAGAAAATTTATTTATAATTAAAATGAAAAAATATGTTTAAAACTAATTTTTATGGGTAATTAAATAGTAGTAGTTTGAGATAAGGGGGCGGAAATGATGAATTTGGCAATAAATATTTTGCAAAATGATTTAGGTTATACGGTACAACTTAATGGTGAGATTGATGCGTATACGGCATCAGATTTAAAAAATAAGATAATGCCTATTGCAAGCGAGAAAGAGGTTTATATTGTAGTAGATTTTAATAAGGTAGAGTATATGGATAGTACAGGGTTAGGTGTTTTTATAGCTCTATTAAAAGCAATTAAGAAAAATGATGGAAAACTAGAGTTTGTTGGTGTATCTAAAAGACTAAAAAGATTATTTGATATTACAGGGTTAACAGAAATATTAAATTTGAATTCTGATTTTGAAAAAGTAGAAAGAAGGTGACTAGGGATGATGGAGAAATTTGAAACGATAGAAATGAAAATTCCTGCAAAAGCAGAATATGTGGCTATTATTCGCTTAACAATGGCTGGTGTTGCGAATCGAATAGGCTTTGCTTATGACGATATAGAAGATATGAAAATTGCTATTAGTGAAGCATGTACAAATATTGTACAACATGCATATAAAGAAGACGTTGGAGAAATTACAATTGTCTTTGGTCTATATGAAAATCGATTAGAAATTATGGTTGCGGATAATGGGGTTAGCTTTGATTTTAGCACCTTAAAAAGTAAAGTTGGTCCGTATGATATTAATAAACCAGTAGAACATTTGCCGGAAAATGGTTTAGGTTTATATTTAATAAATACGTTAATGGATGATATACAAATTATGCATGATGAGGGCATGACAGTTTTAATGACAAAATATATACAAAGAGAGCAGGTGGAGAATGATGGAAATCCAATCTCAACCTACAAATCTTACTAAAGAAGACGTTATTAAACTAATTGCAGAATTCCAACAAAACCAATGTGATGAAGCGCAGGAAAGGTTGGTTAATCACTATAAAAATCTCGTATATTCCATTGCATACCGCTATTCAAAAGGTGGGCCGATGCATGAGGATATTATACAAGTAGGGATGTTAGGGCTCTTAGGCGCAATAAGAAGGTATGATTATTCGATAGGGAATGCTTTTGAACCGTTTGCAATACCTACGATAGTAGGGGAAATAAAGAAGTATTTACGTGATAAAACTTGGGGCGTTCATGTTCCAAGGCGAATTAAAGATTTAGGCGGGAAAATTAAACTTGCGATAGAGGAGCTAACAGATCACCTACAACGTTCACCGAAGATTATAGAGATTGCGAATCATTTAGGACTATCCGAAGAGGAAGTTCTAGAAATTATGGATGCTAAAAATAATTATCAAGTATCTTCCTTAGATGATGTAGTTGAAAATTCATCTGATGGAAGTTCGGTAGCGAGAATTGAATCTGTAGGTGAAGTAGAGCAAGGATATGAACAGACAGAAAGACGTCTCGTTTTAGATGATATTTTTAACGTATTAAATGATACGGAAAAGAGTGTTATTCATTATATATTTGGAGAAAATTTAAATCAAAAGGATACAGGAGAGCGGTTAGGTATTTCACAAATGCACGTTTCTCGTATTAAAAGACAAGCGATAAGTAAATTGAAGCAAGCGGCGTTTTTAGATACATAAAAAATTTAAAATAATTATGTTTAAAACATGAGAAAAGGGGTAGTTATTAAGTATAGGAGGAGATATTAAAATGTCACACGATGTGAAAGAACTAATCGAAGGATTGAATGAAGATTTAGCAGGAGAATACTCGGCAATTATTATGTATAACCATAATGCAGCTACGGTTTCTGGTATATATAGACAAGTGTTAAAACCTTTCTTTGAATCTGAAATTAGTGATGAACAAGGACATGCCCTATATTTAGCGGAGAAAATTAAGACGCTAGGTGGTACACCTACTACGATCCCTTTACCAGTGAAACAAGTAGAAGATGTTAGAGAAATGTTAGAATACGCTAGACAATCAGAATATGAAACAATTAAGCGTTATGAAACGAGAAAAGAACAGGCAGCGAAATTAAATATGACAGAGTTAGTTGTAAAGTTAGAAGATATGATTGCAGATGAAACAAATCATATGGAAGAATTAGATCGTCTTTTAAATGACAAAGCAATGGTGTTAAATTAAAAGTGGAAATTTATAGAATGAAAGAACAAATTCTCATTTCTGGGGGTTTGTTCTTTTGTTGTATAAATATGTTTAATTAGGAAATTTTCATTTTGTAACTGAGTATGTAATACTAGAAAAATAGAAAATTACAATAGATTTAAATTTTAAATAAGAAAAGGGGAAATGACTTGTGTCCATTTTAATTGTTGATGATAATCCGGTTAACATATTTGTAATTGAGAAAATTTTAAAACAAGCCGGATATCATGATCTTGTATCACTTAATTCTGCACAAGAACTCTTCGAATACATACATTTTGGAAAAGATTCTTCCAGGCATAATGAAATTGATTTAATATTGTTAGATATCATGATGCCTGAAATTGATGGACTTGAAGTTTGTAGGCGATTACAAAAAGAGGAGAAGTTTAAAGATATCCCTATTATTTTTGTAACAGCCTTAGAGGATGCGAATAAATTAGCCGAAGCTCTTGATATAGGTGCAATGGATTATATTACGAAACCTATAAATAAAGTTGAACTATTAGCACGTATGCGTGTAGCATTACGCTTAAAATCGGAATTGAATTGGCATAAAGAACAAGAGGAAAATCTTCGTAATGAATTAGATTTAGCTACACAAGTACAAAGAAACTTATTAAGTAGCCCATTAAGAGAAGATCATATAAAAATTGAAGCAAGTTACTTACCTTCATTCAAACTAGCTGGAGATATGTATTATTGGTATAAAATCGATGAAAACCGCTACGGTATTATATTATTAGATGTGATGGGACATGGTGTATCTGCTTCATTAGTTTGTATGTTTATTTCGTCTGTATTACGTGAAACGATTAAATGTTTAATCGATCCAGAACTCGTCATTAAAGACTTAAATAAATATATGACTCTTTTACATAATGAGAATGACAATATTCCATATTATTTTACAGCAATATACTTAGTAGTTAATACAGAAAATAGAACAATTGAATATGTAAATGCAGGACATCCTTCGGGATACGTTTTAGTTGATGAAACAAATGTAGTTGAACTAGATCGCGGGAGTTGTGCGGTAGGATTTTTTGATGAAATAAAAGTTGAAAAGACAGTTATACCTTTTGAGAAGAACGCTCAAATATTATTGTTTACAGATGGTGTACTTGAAGCAATTTCAAATGATGAATTTGAGTCTGAAGAAAAGTTACGTACTTTTACAGAAAGAAAATGGGGAGATTTAGAAGAAGAGATAGAAGGGTTTTATAAGGAAGAACAGAAGAAAACACAATCAGATGATATGTGCCTAATTATGATACAAACGAATGCGAAATAAAAAGCGTATGAAATCCAAACAGAGGATTTCATACGCTTTTTACCCCGCTATTTGTGGGCAGTAAGACTCCCACCAAAAAAATTAGTCGGAAGCAAAGAAGGTAGGTGGGAAATCAACTGCCCGTAAACGCCCGATTGGTTCAACTAATAATCAGAGGGGAATCCCCCCTCTGATTAAAGTTTCACTTTATTGTATTTTTTGATAGATTTGTTCGTTAGGATTAAACTGGATATAATGCGGCATTATATTTGAAAAACGAAGAGTTTCTTTATTTCCTAAACATAGGAATCCATTGTGGCCTAAACTTTCATAAAATAGTTGCTGTACTTGGTTTTGAAGTTTACCTGTAAAGTAAATTAAAACGTTACGGCAAAGTATAATATGAAATTCGTTAAAAGATTGATCAGTTACTAAATTATGCTGCGCAAAAATAATGTTTTGTAAAAGGGATGGATTAAAATAAGCAAAACGACTATCTGTTGAATAATAGTTAGAAAATGCTTGTGTACCGCCAGCTTGTAAATAGTTTTTCGTATAAGTTTGCATTTTATTTAACGGAAGGATGCCTTGTTTTGCTTTTTCTAACACATTTGTATTCATATCTGTTGCGTAAATAACAGCTTTTTCACTTAATCCTTCTTCGTGAAGTAAGATGGACATTGATAACACTTCTTCACCAGTTGCGCATCCAGCATGCCAAATTCTAATTTCAGGATACTTTTTTAATTCAGGAATAACATGTTCTCTTAACGCTTTAAAAAAAGTAGGGTTACGGAACATTTCAGTTACATTAATGGAGAAATCATTTAATAACTGTTCTAAAAACCCTTCCTCATGAATTACTTTTTCAATTAATTTTGAAATGGTTGGGATATTAGAGAGCTGCATTCGATTACAAATTCTTCTATAAATAGATGTGCGAGCATATTGGCGAAAATCGAAGCCAGATAGTTTAAATACCGCTTCCAATAGTAATTCAATTTCTAAGTTCGTGCGCTTATCCATATCTACGGATGGATCAAAATTATAATACTTATTTTCCACTTAAATTAAACCTCACTTATTTTATTAACCATACACTCATTACCGAATAGAGTTGATGTAAATTTAATGGTTTACTTATATAATCTGAAGCGCCAGCAGATAAACATTTTTCCTTATCATTTGGCATTGCTTTAGCAGTTAATGCGATAATAGGTATTTCATGGAACCCTAAATTCATTCGGATATGTTCCATCGTTTCATAACCGTCCATATTCGGCATCATAATATCCATTAAAATAAGGTCAATATTTGTATTGTTTTTTAGTATTTCTAAACACTCTATGCCGTTTTGTGCAGTAATAATGTTGGCATGTTGTTTTTCTAATGCGTTTTGTAATGCAAATATATTTCGATGATCATCATCGACAATTAAAATAGTTTTCTCTTGGAAGACGTTATTTGTTTCTGGCGTCACGATAGTTTCCTCAATAACTTCAGCAGGAATAACGTCATCTATCGTTGCTGCGACTTCTAAATTGGATACTTGTATATCAGTTAACCCATTTGGAAGGTTAGGGATATATACGGTGAAAGTACTGCCTTCTCCTACATTACTCTCTAACGTAATCCAACCACCTAATAATCTAGCAAACTCTTTACAAATAGATAATCCTAAGCCTGTACCACCATATTTCCGAATCGTTGCTCCATCTGCCTGTTGAAAAGCTTCGAAAATAAGTTGATGCTGTTCTGTAGCGATACCAATACCAGTATCTTTTACTGAAATTGTAATCCAATCATTACTTATAGACTGCATATCATGACTTAAATTAGTTGTTTCTATCGGATCGAAATGTAAAGAGACGGATCCTTTTTCCGTGAATTTAAATGCATTGGATAATAAGTTTTTAATAATTTGCTCAATCCGCTTTGCATCTGTATAAAATAAATCAGGAATAATATCACTGTCTTCAATAGTAAATTCGACATTTTTTTGTGCAGCTATATGTAAAAAGTTTTGATGCATATTTGCCGCCATGTCACTTATGTTCGTTGCTTCAAAAATAACATCTAGTTTCCCAGCTTCTACTTTAGATAAATCTAGTATGTCATTAATTAAAGTAAGTAAATCTTTCCCTGATGAATGAATGACGGTTGCTAATTCAATTTCATCATCGGATAAATGATTATCATGATTTTCTCTTAACATTTCAGATAATAGTAAAATACTATTTAACGGTGTGCGTAATTCATGTGACATATTTGCTAGGAATTCTGATTTGTATTTTGAGCTACGTAATATTTCACTTGCTTTTTCTTCTAATTCTGATTTAGTAATTTGTAAGTCAGCTGTCTTTTGCTCGGCCTCTTCAGTTCTAGACTCTAGTTGTTCATTCGTTGTTCTTAATTCTTCGGCTTGCATTTGTAGTTCTTCAGCTTGCGTTTGCAATTCTTCTGATTGAACTTGCAACTCTTCTGTCATTGCTTGTGATTCATGTAAAAGAGTTTGAATTCGCATACGTCCCATAATACTATGGATGGTTAGACCTAGGTTATCAACGGTTTGTTGAATTAAATCTTGATGTAAGTCTGAAATCTCAGTTACACTTACTAACTCCATTACTGCAATCACTTCATCTTCAAATAAGATTGGGACGACTAGTAGGTTTTGAGGGCGTATTTCTAATAAGCCGCTAGTGACATAACGAAATTCTTCTGGTATTTCTCGAAGAATAAAGCTTTGTTTTTCTAAAGCACATTGCCCAATTAAACCTTCACCCATTTTAATGGATTGTTTTCCAATATCAGCACCTTGATCAGCGAAAGAAGCTTTCTTTACATAGTAGACAGTTTCTTCAATTTCTTCACGTACATAGAATGCACCGCAAGAGGTTTGCGTTTTTTGTATAACTCCACTAAGAATTTTTTTACCTAACATCTCAATAGAAGGTACACCTTGATACATTAAAATTAATTCTGCAAGCTCGGTTTGTAACCACTCTCTTTTAGATATTTCGTCTAGTAGGTGGTTCGTTGTATGAGCAAGCTCTTTTATTTCATCCCGCGTGTTTACATGAATTCTTTCAGTAATTTTTTCTTTAGAAGAAATTGCTTGAATAGCTTGAATTACGTTTTTAATCGTTTTTGTAATGGAATTCGAAATATAGAGTGAAATGATAATAGAAATACAAGAAAGTAAGAACAATAAACTGTATAACCAAATCTCTAATTTATTATTTTCAGTATCTAATTGTGCAGCTCTTTTTTTCGTTAGTTGCTCTTCTACACCACGGAAGTTAGTTAGCTGCGATTGTAATGACTGAATTTGAGTCGTGTCGATTGCTTGTATGTTATTACTATTATGATTTGTAATGAATGGATGAATCTCTTTATTAATCCAACTATTAATATTTTCGTTAATCTGTTTTAATTTTTCTTGCTGAGAGGGGTTATCCTCTACTAGAGCCAAAAGATCTTGATAATGTTTTTCGTAATCCTTTTCCGCAGTGTTCAGGGATTGCACGTAATTTGCATCATTAGAAGTAATAAATCCTTTCGCTTTATTTTCAATTGTTAGCAATTCTTTCTCCACTTGATTCGTTAAATTAAGAACTTTAAAATCGTGATCAATAATAAAATTACGAGATTTTTGTAAATTGGAAATCTCATTGTTTAACATAATGAAAGAAATAAGTAAGAACAAAATCATAACTAAATAACCAGCCATAATTTTGTAGCGAATACTAAATTTTGCTTTCGATTTCATTAAAAATTCCTACCTTCAAGATTATTAAAAGTTTTCTATTGTAAAGAATGAAAAACGTAATATATATTATATCAGTTTTCATAAGGCCAAACTAGAAATCCCCCTATTGTATTAGGGGGTCTCGTTTTGAATAGAGGAAATCATTTTGAAATATAAAAACATATATGAAAAGTAACGATCGAGGGAATAGGGGGATAATAAAACTTTTAAGAAGGAAAGAGTGTTCTTAAAGCTTTTTTTGCATCTATTCCTTCAAAGATAAATAATACAAGCTCTCTCTTTTTTACAGTAAGGAAAAAGGATATTAATGTGCTTAAGCTTTTAATAGAAGTAAGTGTTCCGTGTTTACTTATAAATAAATTAGTTTGAAATGTTGTCATTAAAGCATAAAAATGATGAATCTGCTTTATTGTAGGTGTTTCATTATAAAGAATAGTAGTAGATTGGATTGCATTCATCGAAATATTCCTTTCTGTATAGTAAGCATAACAATATAAACATACCCGTTTTAAAAAATGTTAAACATATAAATAAGAAAAAATATAATTATAGTTTTTTACGTTTAGAAAGGGTTACGAAGGGTATACATATACTACAAAGAGATTGACTGAAGATGAATTGTAAGATTTCTAGTCTATAAAAATATACTTTTACTTTAAATAAAAAGGAGTCTGGTATACATGAATGAAATGATGATTGATATTACATTTGATTTAATTTACTTGTTAAGTAGTTCGCTTGTAATGCTTTTACTATTCGCTTTTTTCGTAAATGGTTATGTTAATAAGAAGATTAGTGTATACAGAAATGAAGAAAGATAAAGATACATTATATAAAACTTTAGGAGGTTAATAGTTATGGATGTAGATAGAAAAATAGTAGGTATTTTTAGAACAATTGATGATGCGGCATTCGTTATTAATGAATTAAAAGATAAAGGATACTCGGCGGGTAACATTTCAGCTATTGCGAAGGATCAAAAGGAAATTGAACATCTGGAAGAAAAATCGGGTGAAAAAGTGAATAGTGAAACAGCACATAAAGCGGATATCTTTTCAGCGACAGGGCTTGTGGCAGGAGGAGTAGCAGGCGGACTCGGTGGTTTATTAACAGGTCTTGGTATACTTGCCGTTTCTGGAATGGGTCCAATCGTAGCAGCGGGACCTATCGCAGCAGCTATTGGAGGAGCCGGTATTGGCGGAGGAGCTGGAAGTTTAATAGGAGCATTTATCGGATTAGGAATTCCTGAAGAACATGCTAAGAAATATGAAGAATACATTTACGATGGAAATATATTAATTTTAGTAGATGCGAAATTAGATGATAAGTTAGAAATCTATAAAATATTTGATAAGCATAATGCTTATAACTCCGATTTCTTTAAATAATATTTACTTCACATATTAATTATGCAAAATGTAAACATAGTGAATATCGTTTTTTGATCTTACAACTTTGGCGCGGCTGAGGAGTCGTATGACTATAAGAGAGGAAGGGCTTATAGTAAAAGATCAAGTTCTATTCTGTTATCCCGCTATTTGTGGGCAGCCCGATTGGTGAGGGCTGATTAAAGTTTCACTTTATTGAAAAGGGAAGGGTGTCTTTTCGTGATTGTAAAAATATTAAAGGATAGTAGTAATAGTTTCCTTTGTACGGTTCAAAATAAAAATGGAGAGAAGTATGTGAAGAAATGGTTTAGTAAACATGAAAACAATGAAGAATTAGGGCGACCAACCTTTAAAGAAGTAGAAAAGGATTGGAAAGAAAATAGTAAATCGTTTATGTATCCTAATGTTAAAGCGCTTTATTAAAAATAATAGGCGTTTCATTCTTACAAAATTGTCACATTCATGTAAGGTAATTCAATAGATTAGATACTTTTTCCATGTCATAATAAAGACATAAGAAAGCTAATCAAAAAACTATAAGTTATTAGGAGAGTGTCAGTCATGATTGTAACAACAACGTCTGGAATCCAAGGTAAAGAAATTATTGAGTATATTGATATTGTAAATGGTGAAGCTATTATGGGTGCAAATATTGTTCGTGATTTATTTGCTTCAGTTCGTGATGTTGTCGGTGGCCGTGCTGGTTCTTATGAAAGCAAGCTAAAAGAAGCTCGTGATATCGCGATGGATGAAATGAAAGAACTTGCAAAACAAAAAGGTGCGAACGCTATCGTTGGTATTGACGTAGATTATGAAGTTGTTCGTGATGGAATGTTAATGGTTGCTGTAAGTGGTACAGCTGTACGTATATAAGTAAGTAAAAATACAGGCTCACCCCTTGAAGCTTATGCTTTGAGGGGATTTTTTTGACTTCGCTTATTCCACAATTGTGTCTGTTTTTGATTATGAAAAATCGTTTCCTGTCTTGCTATAAATTTCATAGGCAAAAAATCCAAATAAATAGCCTATTCCAGCCCCTAAACCAACTGTAAACAGCGAATAACCCGGGAAAAATATGTCGACAATTATACCGATTAAACACCCCAAAAGCATTCCCATTGGTATTAAACTATCTAATAAAACTTGAGCGTTTTTTGATTTTTTCTTACCTAAATTACCGTTGTTATATTTATGTTTAAGCCTTCCAATTACATATAATACGATTCCTCCGACTATTACAACAGGCGCAATTGCCGTAATTAACCACATGTTAGAATCTCCTTTCACCTTTTAAAATGATTATACCAGATAATTACAAATGGGTACTCCTAAACGTACCATCTAGTCTATTTAAAAGGTCAATCAAAAAGACTTCTTCAATTGTATTTAATCACTCGTCAAAAACACTTTCCCTTTCGTTTTTTCAGCAGACTGCACGACATCAACCGCTGTTTTCACATCAGCTAAGTCATATGTAGAATGTACCGTCATAAAACGTAATTGCTTGTTTTCCACTAAGCGAATTAAGTGACGAAACGTTTCTTGCCATTTATATGGTGATACTTCTTTATTCCAATGTCGTAAATGAAATATGTTCGCGTGCACTTTTGCTTTCGTGACAATCTCTGCCCAGTTAACTTGTATTCCTGATAGAAGGCCGATAGTTAAAAAGCGCCCATTTGGACGTAAGGAGAAAGCTAATTCATTTCCATCTGGTCCTCCAATAGAATCAATCGCAGCATCTGCACCGATCCCGTTTGTTAACTCCATAACTGTTTCATAAAGCGGGGCAGTGGAAGTATCAATTACATATTCGGCACCGAGCTGAAGTAATTTCTCTGTATGCTTATTATTTCTTGTAACTGCAATTAATCGGAAGTTTAAAATTTGTGATAATTGAGCAAAAAGATGACCAATAGCGGATCCGCAAGCGTTCACTAATAAAACATCATTCTGTTTTAAGTTTAGCGTTTCTGTACATGTAACCCACGCTGTAAGGGGGTTAATATACATTTGTGCCGCTGTAAAATCATCAATGGAATCAGGAATAGGGACTACAAAGTCAGCTGATGTTGTAACGAACTCTTGCCAAGTACCTTCCCCGTGTAAAGGTAAAACGCGTTTGCCGATAAGATCTCTAGAAACACTCGCACCTACATCTTCTACAATACCAACACCTTCATAACCCGGTATGTTAGGTAAAGGGATTCTATGTGAGTATGCTCCACTTACTGGAATTAAGTCAGATGGATTAATCGGTCTAACTAGCATACGAACTAAAACTTCATTATCTTTAAGCGGTTCTATATTTTTATATTCAACCTGTAATACATCTTTCGGATTGCCAAACTTATGAAATTGAATACATGTTCCGCGCAAAATAATTGTTCCCCCTTAGTGTGATTGGGTTAATTATAGCATTTTTAGCTTAATTGATTATTTCAGTAGCACTAAATAAAGAAGAGCAGACAGTCGTCGTTTATTCATTTAATAAAATCGTAGAAAATGGTATTGCTGTATATAAAAAAAATAATGAAAAATAGGCTCGCTTTATGCTTTGAGGGGATTTTTATTGTGCAAATGTTAAAAAGATACATTAATTATGTAGCATTGTATGAATTGTAGAATCGATTTTCCGAACAAGTTATTAGATATATAGTAATATAAAAAAAGGCGCCCTTGTGAGCGTCTTTTTCCAACTTGAGATAGATGTATCATTATTGTTCTGCTAGGGTACATAATTCTTATAGATAATTGCTGAATCATAATCTTACATAAATGCTTTTAAAAGTTCTTGAACCAATGGAATTACTCCACCTACAAATTTTAAAACTGCCATTGCGATTTCCATGTGATTGCCCCCTTTTTTAAATAGTAAGTTGTAATAAATCTTTATACCATCATTATAGTAAGCGCTTACATAAACATCAATGCATTTCGATATGCAATATTTCATATTTATATTTGGTAATGAGGATGAAGAGGAATCAGTAACTTATCCCGCTATTTGTGGGAGGCGGGCGACATGTAAAAGCCTTCACTTTATCAAAATGTAAGTCGCATCTTGTATAATGTAATGGTGGAGGTCAGATATGAAAAAAATAAGTTCAAATATAGATTTGGATACAAATGTATTGGAAGCGGTATTTATCCCAAGAAGGTTTATTATTTTATGGATTACACTCGTATATATAGCTTCAATGCTTTTAGAATTTCGTAATAATATTTTCTCTATGGATAGTTTTTTCTTTACAATAGTCATTGTTATTCATACTATTTTTCATTGGTATGCGAGTTCATTAAAGAATAGGCAATTGTTGTACTTCTTTTTTGTACAACTTTTCATTGTGTTTTTGGCTGCATTTATTGCAACAAATGCTTCGATAGCGATTTTTGTTGGATTAACTCCTATTTTAATCGCCCAAAGTTTATATGTTTATCACAATATATTTAAAGTAATGATAGTTTTTACTCTTATGTATGCAATATTTTGTGCTGCAATTAGTATCAATTATGGTGTGAATAAATTAGCTATTCTTATCTCTATGTTTCTTTTAGTGTTAGCAATTATTATTCCTTTTTCTTATATTAATAAGCAGCAATTTGATGCACGTAATCGTATACAGAGCTATATTCAAGAGTTAGAGTCTGCATATATGAGAGTGGAAGAATTGACATTAGCTAATGAAAGGCAGCGTATGGCAAGAGATTTACATGATACGTTAGCGCAAGGTTTAGCAAGCTTAATTATGCAATTGGAAGCGATAGATGCCCATATGCAAAAAGGGAATACAGGACGATCTCAAGAGATTATGAAACAAACTATGATAAGAGCGAGACAAACTTTACATGATGCAAGGTTGGTTATTGATGATTTGCGTCATACTACTAATTCATTTAATGGAGCAGTAAAAGAAGAGATTCAACGTTTTTCTGAAGCTACGTCTATACATGTGAGATTTACTATCCAAAGTCCACCGTATATTTCAAGCGTAGTAAAAGAGCACTGCTTATATGTAATTAGTGAATGTTTAACGAATATCGCAAAACATTCACAGGCAGCAGATGTAAATTTAAATGTTGAATATATCGATGATCTTGAAAAACTTACTATTGAAGTTGAAGATAATGGAATTGGTTTTGACACTAGATATATCGGTAAGAATCCTGGACATTATGGTTTAATTGGTCTAAATGAGCGTGTTCGATTGATTAAGGGAGAAATACATATATTGAGTGAAAAGATGAAAGGTACGAAAGTGTATATTCAAGTGCCTATAAATAAAGAAGGAGATAGCCATGAAGCATAACGTATTAATTGTAGATGATCATTTCGTTGTAAGAGAAGGTCTGAAATTAATAATAGAAACGAGTGATTCATTTCAAATTATAGGTGAGGCTGCAAACGGAGAAGAAGCCCTTTCTTTCATAGAAAAGAAGAAACCCGATGTCATTTTAATGGATTTGAATATGCCTAAAATGAGTGGTTTAGAAACAATTGAGGCTTTGAATGAAAAACAAAACCATACGCCGATTATTATATTAACTACTTATAACGAAGATGAATTAATGTTAAAGGGAATTGAGTTAGGGGCAAAAGGATATTTGCTAAAAGATACGGATCGTGAGAATTTATTTCGAACATTGGAAGCGGCTATTCGAGGTGAGATTTTACTACAACCAAATATTATGGAAAAGATAGTGAAGTATAAAAGGAAAGAAGTACATGCTGATAAGGTTGCAGAAAATAACTTAACGGTTAAAGAATTGTTTGTGCTGAAAGCTATTGCGCGAGGATATAAGAATAAAGAAATTGCATTTGATATGGGAATAGCTGAGCGAACAGTAAAAGCATATTTAACAAATATATACAATAAATTAGGTGTTAATTCACGGTCAGAAGCAGTAGCTGTATCTATTGAAAGGAAGTTAATTCATTTTTAAAACATTATATATGCCCAATCGTACATTATAGGCTTGCCCTTTTGTACGATTTTTTTATTTCTTTCTCATGTTATGCTTCAGAAAGTATGAGAGATTTAAGAACAATCTAATTGCATTACAATTATAGACGTTTCTAATGTAGGAAAGGAAGAAGAATAATTAAATGGAAACTTTGCTTTTAATTCCTGTATTAATTTTCTTTATTTGGCTGCAAAGCAAACAAAGAAAATTAAACTGGATAGATATTATAACTTTTCTCATGATGATAGGGATTATTACTTATACGGCGCCGCAACAAATGACTAGGGATTTACAAGCAGAGTTACTGGCAGTTACGCTTATTTCTTTCGCTATTGGTGTTTGGCAAGGTGGGGGAATTACAGTCTGTTATGAGGATGAAATTTTATATATTACAAATGGAAAACAGTATTCCATTTCATGGATTCTCTTAATAATTGGCAACATAATTATTATTAATATATTTGAAGGTGGATTTACATTTAATGGATCGTGGTTTCTTTTGTGTGGTGTTGTCATTACATCTGGGGTGAAAAACGGTATTCTATGTGTTCTGTACAAATTAACAGTGCGAAATTGAATGGAAAACCAAAGCTATTTTCTTTTACCCCAACATAAAACGTATTGCTGTAAGTTCATTAAAAGACCGTAGTTGATAAAAAATGAGATGGAAGTATTGGAAGAATGGGGGAGTTAACGTAGATGTTTCTACCTATTACTACATTTGATAGGTTTAGTTGGCTGGGGAATGTTGCTTTCTCTTCAGAAAAAACTAGTAGGAATCGAGCGCTATCGAGGGCTGAAGAAAGAGATGTTAATTTGTGTAATAAGAACTGTATAGGTTCAGTTAATAATATGCATCAAAAAATAACGATAGATTCTGTGGAATATGGTGATAATTGTGTATTGGGCCGTGCAGAACCTCATTCAACAATTGTCATAACGAGTGGCGATATGTATGTTGGAAGCGGACCGGTTAATAAGTATGGAGAATTTAAAATATATACAAATGATTATCTGGAAGAGTATTCGGTAATAGAGATTCAGTTGATAATGGGCGGTTTCTATCAAGGAAGTATAACGGTAAAGTTAAAAAGTTAAGGTATGATGATTTCCTTTTTGTTTAGTAAATAAAAAGGAAGCAACCGTAGTCGCTTCCTACATCTATTAAGCCGAAGCTTTCTTCATTCTCTCAAGTAAACTAGATAAAATATGTGTACGATAAGATTCTAGTTTTTTACCTTCGTAAGTACGAATCCCTAATTTTTTAAGTTCTTTTACATACCAACCTTTGCTTCCGAAATACATGTGATCGCTCCCCTTCAACTTTGTTTACTTGTCCTGATTGTACTTGGAGGTACGGGTAATATAATGAAGGAAATGAATTTCGCGCGAAAATGGTTAACTTTGTTGCAAAAGACATATATACTAAGGGTAGTATATAACGAGGTGGGCAAGACGTGATTATAGAGAAGCACGAAATTCAAATTGACCAAATTACGAGCGGTAAAGTGAATATCTTTACTTTCTATAGAAATAGAAAGCAAGTTGATGATCATTTTTTACGATTGCAAGAACCATCGCTTACAGCAAACTACTTCTTCCATTTTCATTTTGATGCAGAGAGCTTGCATCTTCTGCAGGAAGAGTTTCCGGGCGTATATCCGTACGACCGTAGTGACACGATTCACGACTGGACGGAAAAGATGAAAGCGGAATTGCAACATCAGATCCAAACAGGTAAATGGAATAAACGCGTACGTATCGGTAATCGCATTCTAGATGTGGTGTTTACGTGGTGTGACGAAGATATAGTAGAGTGAAAAAGAAGCGGATGACGCTTCTTTTTTTAGCGCTGGAATAAAACGAGCTTACCTGCAGAAGATGTGCAGCGATGTGTTTTTTCATACAATCCTTTTTCTTGTAAAATAGATTCACCTTTTGCTTTCGCCTCTTTTTCAGTTGCTGCCTCGAATGATTCGTCTAATGCTTTTGAACCATCTTTTTCAAAGACTGTTAGAACGTATACTCCCATGAAAATTCCCTCCAATAATTAAAATCAGAATCTTATAACTATTTTGGCATAAATCAATAGAATATGCAAAGAAATATATGACATTGCGTGTTACAATAAAGTGAAACTTTAACTAGTGGGGAGTCTTTTCATCCCCACTAGTTATTAGTTGAACCAATCGGGTATTTATGGGCAGTTTACTTTCAGATTGGCTTCTTTGCCTACTGCCCGTTAATACGGGGTAAAGTGAAACTTTAATCAGTGGGGGATTTTTTATTTCCTGCTTATTACTAGTTTTCGCCAATTGAGCATTTATTGTTTGTGTTCATGCGGATAAGATGAAACTTTTGAACTATAGAAAGGATCGTTATTTGTGAAACAAGTGAAGTTTATACATGCGGCTGATTTGCATTTGGATAGTCCGTTTAAAGGGATGGAAATGAATGTATCACAGTCTGTTTGGGAGAGAATGAAGCAGAGTACGTTTGAGTCGTTCGAGCGTATTGTTGATAAAGCGATTCAAGAGCGCGTTGATTTCGTATTACTAGCCGGGGATTTGTATGATGCGGAGACGAGAAGTTTGAGAGCGCAAGTGTTTGTGCGTGAGCAAATGAAGAGACTTTCGCAGTACGATATTTCCGTTTTTATTATTCACGGTAACCACGATCATTTAGGGGGAAGCTGGGCAGCAATTGAGTTTCCGGAAAATGTTCATGTGTTTACAGAGCCTTATGTAGAAGCGAAATCATTTTATAAAAATGGTGAGCTTGTAGCTTCTATTTACGGGTTTAGTTATTTGCAGCAAGCGGTAACGGATAATATGACAGTGCAGTATACGAAAATGAGTGATGCGCCTTTTCATATTGGAATGCTTCACGGAAGTGTGGAAGGGGATGCAGAGCATAATCGCTATGCACCGTTTCAAATTCGTGAGCTGAAGGAAAAGCAGTTTGATTATTGGGCTCTTGGTCATATACATAAACGTGAAATTTTATCAGAAGAGCCATACATTATTTATCCAGGTAATATACAAGGGCGTCATCGTAAGGAAACAGGGGAAAAGGGTGCGTACCTTATTGAACTCACGAAACAAGGATCGCATTGTTCGTTTTTCCATACGGCGGATGTTGTGTGGGATGAGATTGAAGTTAGTATCGATGGACTTGAAACTGTTGATGATCTTCTGACGAGCGCGTCAACTGCGATGAATGAATGCAGAAGAGAAGAGGAAGGCACGCTTTTAACTGTCGTATTTACAGGACAGGGGCCACTTTCTCCTTATTTGCGTGAAGACAAGCGCGTGGAAGAGATTTTTCATATTTTAGCAGCTGGAGAAGAGCGAAAAGACTTTGTGTATGCGATGAAGTGGAAAAATGAGACGGTTTCTTTTGCGGAAATTGAACGTTTGAAAGAAGAAAATCATTTCGTCGGTAGTGTGCTGAAAGAGTTAGAAGCTTTCACAAATATGGACGGAGTATTGCGCACCATTTGGACATCTCCTGTAGCACGTAATAGCATTGAAGCTTTTACGGAAGAAGAGAAGAAAGAGATTCAAAAGGAAGCGGAAAATATTATTTTAGAGCAATTATTCCAGCAAGAGAGGGATAAAAAATGAGAATTGAAAAACTCCATATTTATGGCTATGGAAAACTAGAAAATGTGGAAATGGATCTGTCAATGCTGACGGTGTTGTACGGTGAAAATGAAGCGGGAAAATCGACAATTCGCTCGTTTATGAAAAGTATTTTATTCGGTTTTCCAACGAGAGGACAACGCCGTTATGAACCGAAAGAAGGCGGAAAGTACGGCGGAGCGATGACTGTTCAAACAGAGAAGTACGGCCGTTTGAAAATTGAACGATTGCCAAAGACAGCAGCTGGTGAAGTGACCGTTTATTTTGAAGGTGGGAAAACTGGCGGCGAAGATATTTTAAACGATATATTAAGCGGTGTGAATGAAAGCTTATTTGATTCTGTTTTTTCATTTGATATGCATGGTTTGCAAAATATTCATCAGCTCGGCGAAGCGGATATCGGCAATTATTTATTTTCGGCCAGCGCAGTCGGAAGTGATGCGTTATTGCAGTTAGATAAAAAATTAGAAAAAGAAATGAATCAGCGCTTTAAGCCGAGTGGTCGTAATCCTGAAATTAATGTGTCACTGCAAGAGATGAAGAAAATTGAGGAAAAGATGAAAGAGTGGCAAGGGAAAATTGGCACGTATGAAAAACAAGTCGAGCAGTTAAAAGAAAGTGAAGAGAAACTTGCTTCTGTTCGTGCGGAAAAAGAGTCAGCCGAAAGACGAAAGCAAGACTATGAAATATTAGCGGCGCTTGAGCCTCTCGTTATTGAAAAGAGTGCGCACGAGAAAGTGTTAGAAAACGAGAACGGGCAGTTTCCTGTAAACGGAATGGCGCGCCATGAGGCGGTAAAGGCAAAGATAGAACCGCTCCAAGTACAAGTAGATTCACTTCAAAAAAAGATAGAAACAGTGCAATCAGAAATTGATTCCACAGAAATAGATGAAGCATTTTTACAAAAAGAAAGTTACGTAGAAGAACTTCGTATGCAGCATATGTCTTATGAAAATGCACGCCAAGAAATGCGTGATATGACGGGAAGTATTGCGAATATAAAAGAAGAAATCGCAGAACTACAGCAACAAATTGGCGCTACTTTTGAACAAGAGACTGTTCTTTCATTTGATATAAGTTTAGCGACGAAAGAATTAATTACACAAACGGTGCAAAAAGCGAGAGAGTTAGAAACGCAAAAAACGCAGCTTGATGAACGTTTCAAAACGGCTCAGGAGCAATTAGAAGAGCAAGAAGAAAATATAAGACAAATCAGCCAGCAAATGTTAGCTGATGAAGAAAGAAATACGTTAGTTGAGAAAGAAAAATCATTTCAGGATGCGGCATTTTTAGGAATGGGCGCAGAGAGAATGAAGCGCAAGTATGAGGAAAAAGCAGGGGCGGCTATGCAAAAGAAAAAACAGTGGCAAAGAATTTGTCTTCTGTTACTTCTTATTAACACGCTTGTTTTATTCACGAGTCTATTTATAGATAACCGCGTGCTGTTATTTATTAGTGTCATTGTTTTTGTAGGGATTGTCCTTGCACTCGTTTTATATAAAGATCCTTCGGGTGGATTACAAGAAGAGCTTCTTACTCTTCAGCAAAGTGCTGGCGGTCGTCAAAGTGAAGAAGCGATGTCCGTTCGTTATCAGTTAGAAAAGGATGAAGAGATTCGAAAGTTATTTGAGCGAGAGTCTTATAAATTACAACAAATGGAACGTGCTTATGATAAAGTCGTTTCATCTTATGAAGAATGGGAGAGAGAAACTTTCCGTACGGGAGAACAAGTAGATGCGTATAAAACGCGCTATATGTTCCCTGAATTTTTTACATATGCGCACATGTTGCCAGCGTTTGAGCGTATTGAAAAAATGCAGCAATTATATCGTGATTTAGAGAAGAAAAGTAAGCGGAAATCTTCATTGTATGAAATGATTTCGCACTTTGAGCATAAACTAGAAACTGTTATCGGTAGTAAAGAGTATAGTAATTTGTATGAGGCGCAAAGTCGTATGCAAAATGAAAAAGAGAAGCGCCAAACTTGTAAGCAGCTGAAAGAGAAGCTGGCGGAATGGAAAGAAGAATATGAGTTCATGCAAGAGCAATTAAAACAACTACTAGTAGAGCGAGATGGGTTATGGCATATCGCAGAATCTACAGATGAAGAGATGTTTTTAGAAGCAGGAAAATTGGCAGAGAAACGTGAAGACGCGGATAAGCAAGTGGGGCGTTTATTACCTCAAATTGATTTGTTAGAACAGCGCTTAACGAGTTTGTCATTAGCTGAGCATTATGAGGCTGACGGTTATGATGAAAAATTAAAGCAAGAAATTACAGCCGCGCAAAGCTGTCTGGCGCAAGAGAAAGAACTGACAGAGCGTATTGCGAAGCATCGAATAGAAATTGCGAATTTAGAAGAAGGCAGTACGTATGGTGATTTGCTACATGAGTGGGAAATGAAAAAAGCGCAAGTGCGTGAACAAGTGAAGAAGTGGGCTGCATATGCGGCCGCAAAGACAGTGCTAACGAAAACGAAGCAGTATTATCATGAAGTGCATCTTCCGCGTATTTTACAAAAATCCGAAGAGTATTTCGTGTATTTAACAGGCGGGAGATATAGTAAAATATTCTCACCGTCAGAAGCGGAACCGTTCATTGTCGAACGTAACGATGGTATGCGTTTTTACAGTCATGAACTAAGCCAAGCGACAGCGGAGCAGTTATATTTATCATTGCGATTCGCGCTAGCGAAAACGTTTGAGCATGACTATCCATTTATTATTGATGATAGCTTCGTACATTTTGACGCGGTAAGGACGAATCGAACGATTGAACTTATAAAAGAAATTGCGAAAGATAGACAAGTTATCTTCTTTACATGCCATGCGCATTTATTAACGTATTTTACAGAAAATGAGATTATAAAATTAACACGTAAGCGTAAAGAAAATGAGTTGTAGTATGCTATACTAAAAGTAACTGATTTGGTGGAGGAATTCGAATGAAAAAGAAAATTGTAGAATATGAAGTTGGTGAACAAGTCGATGTTTTCTTGTTAATTAAAACAGCGACAAAAGGTCTCGCAAGCAATGGCAAGCCGTTTTTAACAGTAATCTTACAAGATCCAAGTGGAGATATTGAAGCAAAGCTATGGGACGTATCGCCAGAAGTTGAGAAACAATATGTAGCGGAAACAATCGTTAAAGTAGCTGGAGATATTCTAAACTATAAAGGACGTATTCAATTACGTGTGAAACAAATTCGTGTTGCGAATGAGAATGAAGTAACAGACATCTCAGACTTTGTAGAAAAAGCTCCAATAAAAAAAGAAGATATGGTTGAGAAAATTACGCAATACATATTTGAAATGAGAAACCCGAACATACAGCGTCTAACAAGACATTTGTTAAATAAGCATCAAAACGAATTTTTAGAATATCCAGCAGCGACGAAAAATCATCACGAGTTCGTATCTGGACTAGCTTACCATGTTGTATCAATGTTAGATTTAGCGAAAGCTATCTCGGCTCTGTACCCATCGTTAGATAAAGACTTACTATATGCGGGCGTTATTTTACACGATCTTGGTAAAGTATTTGAGCTATCTGGACCAATTTCTACGACGTATACGTTAGAAGGAAATTTACTTGGCCACATCTCTATCATGGTGAACGAAATTGGTAAAGCAGCAGACGAACTACAAATCGATGCAGAAGAAGTATTAATTCTTCAGCACATCGTCCTTTCCCATCACGGAAAAGCAGAATGGGGTAGTCCAAAACCACCATTAGTAAAAGAAGCAGAAATTCTGCACTACATCGATAACTTAGATGCAAAAATGAACATGATGGACCGCGCATTAGGACGCACAAAACCAGGTGAATACACTGAGCGTGTCTTTGCACTTGATAATCGTTCATTCTATAAACCGACGTTCCATAATTAATAGTGTGAATTGAATGGCCTCATTAAGTGTTAAAAGCTTAGTGGGGCTGTTTTTGTATTGAAAATGAAATAAAATAGTTAAGAAGTACGCATCGGTGTAACGAAGAACTAATAAAACATATCTTGCCACTAGAATGGGAGCATATCAACTTTTTAGTTGAGTAACGCCAGCATTTCAGAAAAAATACAATAAGCTGTCCATATGGGCAGCTTATTTACATAATTCTCGTTATTGGAAGTTGATTAATATTAGCTTATTTGTCTTATAAGTTAAATGGAGAACAATTAGATTCCCAAATATTTCAGTTCTTTTTGTATGTTATTCAAAGCAAATCCCTCTCGTTCTCGAAAGGGGTTATTTGATTCGTTCGAAGATAATCTCAAAATATTGCGCGTATCCTGCGATTGATGGTGCAAAGATTTGAACAAATTTCCAACCGTCTTCAGCATGTTCGGCAATAATACGCTTATAATCTTCTTTAGGTTCCCCTTTCCAGTTATTAACTTCGACTTTCACGAATTTGTAATCGTACATATCCTTTCCCCCTTTTCCTAATTGTACCATTTCGGAGAATCGATTTGTTATGATTTTTGGATGTATATGGTATTCGCATTCAGTTAATATAACGTAACATTATCGGTAGCAAGGAAAAGGAGGAACCCTGCTCTCACAAGGAACCTCCTTTTTACGTTCTATGGATCTATACATTTTTTTATACATTCCTATCCTGAAGGGGATTTTAAGATTTCTGTTTGTTACTGAATTAGCTGAAAAACTGTATAAAACCTTGCATACTCTTAGCGTATTTTTTTAATGCTGGCGATATCCTACATCCATCAACTTATGAATTTTATAATGTCTCCAAACCGAGAATTTCTTGTGTTTTTAGTCCAAAATTTTATGCAATAAAAAAATATCTCGAATTTGAGATAAATTACTTGCTTTTTAATCACTTGAGATGTAAAGTGATAGTAACGAAATTGATTGAGTCATATGAAGAACATACACTCAGTTGCTTTCGATTTACAAAACAAAGTAACTTATTCAGTAAAAAC
Organism: Bacillus sp. SRB_331; assembly: GCF_003264175.1. Lineage (NCBI taxonomy): Bacteria > Bacillati > Bacillota > Bacilli > Caryophanales > Bacillaceae > Bacillus > Bacillus sp. SRB_331. The sequence goes on from NZ_NADV01000009.1 coordinate 29,194, forward strand.
TAAGATGAATTTACAAAAATATAATGAGAATAAATTGAAAAGCTAAAAACCATATTAGTGGTGGGAAATGTTATTTTTTTAGTTATCACTTGACTAGTAAAATGAAGCGGAGGAATTATCAATGTATGAAATTAAAGGGCATCATCACATTTCAATGGTTACAAAAAACGGAAGTGAGAATAACCATTTTTATAAAAACGTGCTTGGTTTACGCCGTGTGAAAATGACGGTAAACCAAGATGATCCATCCATGTATCATTTATTTTACGGAGATAAAACAGGAAGTCCAGGTACTGAACTATCATTTTTTGAAATGCCTTTAGTAGGAAAAACGTACCGTGGTACGAATGCAATTACGCGAATCGGATTACTCGTTCCTTCAGAGGAAAGCTTACATTACTGGAAAGAACGATTTGAGAAATTTGATGTGAAACATAGTGAAATGACAACATATGCAAATCGTCCTGCTTTGCAATTTGAGGATGCGGAAGGTCTTCGTCTCGTGCTACTCGTTTCAAACGGAGAAAAAGTGGAGCACTGGGAAACGTGGGAGAAATCCGAAGTTCCAGCTGAACATCAAATTCAAGGAATGGGTTCTGTGGAAATGACAGTGCGTAGACTTGATAAACTGGCGAGTACACTTACAGACATATTTGGTTATAAAGAAGTTAGCCGAAGCGACGAAGAAGCGATTTTCCAGTCTATTAACGGAGAAGCCTTCGGAGAAATCGTTGTGAAATATTTAGATGGTCCTACTGAAAAGCCAGGCCGCGGTAGCATTCACCATTTAGCGATTCGCGTGAAAAACAGTGAAGAGCTAGCTTATTGGGAAGAACAGGTAATACAAAAAGGTTTCCATTCTTCAGGCATTATCGACCGTTTCTACTTTAAAAGCTTATACTTCCGTGAATCAAACGGAATCCTATTTGAAATTGCGACAGATGGACCGGGATTTACAGTTGATGGAGATGCAGAGCATTTAGGAGAAAAACTTGATTTACCGCCGTTCTTAGAAGAAAAGCGAGCAGAAATTGAAGCGAAATTAGCACCTATCGAAGAGAAATAATAGAAGAGAAAATATACAATTTAAAACCATTGGAGGAATATAAAATGAACCAATTAAAAGGAATTCACCACGTTACAGCAATTACAAGTAGTGCAGAAAAGAACTATGAATTTTTCACTCACGTTTTAGGAATGCGTCTAGTTAAAAAAACAGTAAACCAAGATGATATTCAAACGTATCATTTATTCTTCGCAGATGATAAAGGTAGTGCAGGAACAGATATGACATTCTTTGATTTCCCAGGTGTTCCAAAAGGAGTACACGGTACAAATGAAATTTCAAAAACTTCATTCCGTGTTCCAACTGATGCAGCATTAGCATATTGGGTGAAACGTTTTGACCGTCTTGAAGTGGAACATACAGGAATTAAAGAGCAATTTGGTAAGAAAACTCTTTCTTTCGTTGATTTTGATGATCAACACTATCAATTAATCTCAGATGAACTTGATAAAGGTGTGGAATCAGGTACACCTTGGCAAAATGGTCCAGTTCCATTAGAATATGCAATTACTGGCTTAGGACCTGTATTTATCCGTATCGCGAACTTCAGTTATTTCAAAGAAGTACTAGAAAAAGTTCTATTATTTAAAGAGATTGCTCAAGAAGGAGAATTCTACTTATTTGAAGTAAACGAAGGTGGAAATGGTGCCTCTGTCATTGTAGAACATAATACGGTTCTTCCTGAAGCACAACAAGGTTTTGGTACAGTGCATCATGCAGCATTCCGTGTAGAGGATCGCGCTGTATTAGAAGAGTGGATTGAGCGACTAAGTCGAGTTGGACTCCCTTCATCTGGTTATGTAAATCGTCACTTCTTTGAGTCATTATACGCAAGAGTTGCGCCGCAAATTTTATTTGAATTTGCAACAGACGGTCCTGGTTTTATGGGAGATGAGCCATACGAAACACTTGGTGAAAAATTATCTTTACCTCCGTTCTTAGAGCCAAAGCGTGAAGAAATCGAAAAATTAGTTCGTCCAATTGATACAGTGAGAAGTACTAAGGAATTTATTAAAGAGTAAAAATAGAGATAATAAGTAGGAGAGCAAGTAGTTTTAGCGGATCGCTGGAACTGCTTGTTTTTTTATTTGGTCTATAAAATTTTCTGAAAAATGTTTCTCAAGTTTTCTAAATAGAAATATTTGGTATAATTAATTTAAATTATAAATTTTCTGACAATTATTTTTCAATACATAGAAAAGGGGTGATAATATACAATTTGAATAATTGTATAAATATCCTAATTTTGTAAGTTTGGAGAAAAGGGGATGCGAAGGTATGGGAACAGATGTAGTAACGAAGGAGCAAATGAAACATTCTTTAGATGATTGGTATCGTGTAATGTTGCAGCAACATATAGAGAAAGCTACGGAAATGAAAGAAGAGATTGATAGTACGATTAGTGGGTTGGACGTGGATCAGGATGTATTGCTTTATCATACATTATTGAATTTTAGATATGATGCATTAGTTGATTGGATTTCAATTAGAGAAGATAGTTTTGATAAAGTGGAATCTTTCGAAATTCCAACAGAAGGCTTTTTAGCTTATTATTATCACTTTTTCAAAGGATTTCATTGTACATTAATTTCAAATTATAGCGAAGCGAAACAACAGTATGAACAAGCTGAGAAGTTATTGAAATATATTGCAGATCCGATAGAACATGCGGAGTTTCATTATCGTTACGGATATCTTTATAATCAATCATATCAACAAATGTTGGCGATTGATCAAATAAAAACAGCAAAAGCGGACTTTGTAAAACAACCAGGTTATGAAATTAATCTCGCGTTGTGCGAAAATATGTTAGGGCTGTGTTATATTGATTTACAACAATTTGAGTTCGCTGAAGAAACATTTAATACAGCATTGAATGTTTTCCAACAAGTTAATCATGAAAAATATATATTAATGGTTAGAAATAATTTAGGTTTATTATACGCGAATCAAAATTTATCTGAGTTAGCTATCCGTCACTTATCAGAGGTAACAAAGAAATCTCCTAATCATTTTCGAGCACTATACTTGGAATCAGACGAATACCTAAAACTAAATGAATTAGAAAAAGTAGAGTCATTAATAAATAAAGGGTTACATATTTGTAATCAGTTAAAAAATCAAGAGTATCAATACCGATTCATGATTTTAAATAAAATGAATGCGACTACTGGTGAGCTTGAAAATGTTGTTTTAGATGCGATTTCTTATTTTGAAAAAGAAGAATTGTTTGATTGTATTCAAGAGTATACAGAACGCTTAGCAGATAAATTTTATTATGAAAACAATCATGAAAAATCTAGCAAATATTATCATATGAGTAAAGAAGCAAGAAAAAAACAAATGATAAAAGGAGCGTTAAAATAATGAAAAAAATTGTATTAACGGTAATAGGGTTCGCATTTACTTTATCTCTAGGATTTCATGATTTTAATTCAGTTGCACTTAATAAAGGTGATGGTGGCGGAGCACCAGCAAGACCAGACTACGTTAATATAGGGGACACGGGAGGAGCACCAGCAAGACCAGACTACATTAATATAGGGGATACAGGTGGAGCACCAGCAGATAATAGAGGCGATGGCGGCGGAGTAAGCCAACTATAATAACAAAGAAAGGGACTTCAACATGAAGTCCTTTTCTTTGTTATTAGGCCATGTAGAGAAAAGAATTGACTTACTTTAAATGTGTAACTATAATAGTTACAAAGTAACCATCACTAATGGCAGTGAGTAATATTTTTTTAGTATAATTGTAACTGTCATGGTTACAATTAAAAACAATCATAAAACAACCAAATAATGTAAAAACTTTAAATAGCAACAAGAGAAAGGAGACGGGAATTTTGAAACGGTTTAAATTTTATTTTATTAGCGGTATTGTTCTTGTTTTATTAATAGTATGTAACTTCGTTGATAAGCCGATTGCGAAGGTTGAAGAAGTGAAAGATACTGTGATGATGAGGCTGAATACGAAAGAGAGTATGGCGCAGATTGATGGGCAGACGATTTATTTTAAGCAACTTGGTGAGGGGAAACCGCCTTTACTTATGCTTCACGGATTTGGTGGTTCTTCAGATGGGTTTAGTGATATTTATCCGGAACTTGTAAAGGACCATACGATTATTGCGGTTGATATTTTAGGGTTTGGGCGTTCTTCTAAGCCAATTGATTTTCAGTATTCGTTTCCTGCGCAAGTGAATTTATATTATAAGTTAATGAAGAAACTCGGATACGATCAATTCGCAGTACTTGGTCATTCGATGGGCGGAGAGATGTCTCTAAATTTAGCGTATTTATATCCGGATGCAGTAACGCATCTCGTTTTAGCGGATTCTACAGGGATAGAGTCTTTCCAGCAAAAAGAAAGTTATGAAGTGCCGCCACTATCGACAGACTTACAAACTGTAACAGAGATTACGGATTATAATAAAAATGAAGTGAAAAATAGTCGCGATGATAAAGAGCATTATGATCAGCTTACGAAAATGAGAGAGCGCCGCATTGCGATGGAAGCAGATAAAATTAAGGTACCGACTTTAATTATATGGGGACGACACGATAAGAGTGTTTCTTGGAAAAATGGTGAACTGTATCATGAGCTATTTGCAAATAGTACGTTTCATATCATTGAAAAAGGATACCATGCACCGTTTCGCCAGGAGCCAATCGAGTTTATGGAATATGTACAAGCGTTCTTCGCGAAGAATCCACAATAAAATTTTAAGCATAAATCCACTTCTTTCCTCATAAAGTGAAACTAATAAGGCTTGTCTAAGGAAAGGGATGAACGAAAGTGGAAACTTTACCATGGTGGATTTATCTTGTAATCATTGGGATCGTATTGAGTGGCTACATGGTTTTATATACTTCGAAAAAAGAGCAAGAGATGGATAATGATTTTATCGAAAAAGAAGGCGAAGTATATATGAAGCGCTTAGAAGAAGAACGAGAGAAACGGAATCAGGATAGTGATAAAGATTCGGTGTTGCTTTAATAGAAATTTTGAAAGGCTACCAACTAGGAGAACTTTATATCTAGGTGGTAGCCTTTTTCTTCTGGGGGAGCAGGTTATATAAATTTAACTTTACATGTATACGAGACTCATCATGAACTTTTATTAATGGTATTTATATATATGTTTCCTCATAAGAATGGAACTAGCGCAGTATCTACAGGGGGGATTAACAATGCATAGGGATGAAACATCATTACATCCTGATACAGGTGTTACATCTGTAATGTTTGTTGAGCGTTCATTAAATGAAATTCGTTTTTGGTCTAGAATCATGAAGGAGCATTCTTTTTTTCTTCGCTTAGGGTTTAGATGCGAGGATACTCAACTAATTGAAGAGGCTAATCAATTTTATCGATTGTTTGAACATATCGAACAAATAGCGCATTCCTATACAAATGAAACAGATCCTGAGCAAATAAAAAGATTTAATTCAGAAGTACAACAAGCCGCAACTAATATTTGGGGATTTAAAAGAAAAATTTTAGGATTAATTCTCACATGTAAATTGCCAGGACAAAATAACTTTCCACTGTTAGTCGACCATACAAGTAGGGAAGCTGACTATTTTAGAAAACGTTTAATACAATTAAATGAAGGGAAATTAGATGCCCTTCCTGATGCTATTATTAAAGAAAATGTTTTCTTTTTAAGGATTATGGCAGACCATGCTAAATTTATTGGTCATCTTCTTGATCCATCGGAAAGAAAGCTTGTAGACACAGCACGGAATTTTAGCAATGATTTTGATGAATTGATGTATCAAGCAATTGACTTAGAATCTATGAAACCACAATCCCAAACAGTCCCTCTTTTAGATCAATTTTTAGATCAAAATCGTGTGTCCGTTACATCTCTTCGGGATTTTAAGAAAACAGCACGTGATTTAATTGAGCAATGTAAAATAAAGAGTATCATTCATCCGTTATTAGCAGACCATGTTTTCCGTGAAGCTGATAGATTTCTTGAAATCATTGATATGTTTGATGTTCATCTTACAAATATTCAATCACAACCTAGATATTAGAAGATAAGGAAAGATAATATTTTACTTTCAGCTGAGAAGTTAACAATTTATTGTTAGCTTCTTTTCTTTTTGATGAAAATGTTTAAAAATGAAACTTTACGTTATTCTTTCTGGAGAATGATAAGAAGGGATGGCGTATTTTTTTATGCTTAATCTAGTCATCCGTTCATTGTATTATTGTTCGGGAAATTATTATAGAAGAAAAATATATGAAATCGACATATTACATAGCGTGCATTACGCTGTAACGCACAAGTTGCACAGGTTACGCAACGATAACTAGCTTTACTCTTCATCATTTATTTGACCATACTAGACATAGAGAGGTGATAAACACAGTATGATTTTTAGTGAACGTTTAAAAGAAGAAAGGGAAAAAAGAAATTGGTCGCAAAATGATTTGGCTGAAAAAATTCATGTAAGTAGGCAGTCTGTTTCGAAATGGGAGACGGGAAAGAACTATCCGAGCATTGAAATTATTATTCATTTAAGTGATCTGTTCGGTATTACAATTGATGAGTTATTGAGGAGTGATGAAGAGTTGACGCAGAAAGTAATTGAAGATAGTAAACAATTAGCGCATCCAAAATGGAAGGTGTTCTTTGATGGTCTATTCATGCTGGGGTATTTTTGTTTATTACAAAAATCGTTGTATGGGCGTTAAATAAGTTTGCAGGAGCAAGCATTACAATTGTCGCAGATGCACCATATGTAATGAATTTTTTACCGCTCCTATTAATGATTATAGGTGGTACGGTTTCTGATAAGTTGAAGAAAATATATAGATAAGAGAAAGATTTGTAAGAAATCCCCTACACTAGCTGTTCTTTTCACCCAAATTGTGTACTATAAAGGATAGATAGGAAGGGGACGTTTAGAATGGAATTTCATGAGCAAAAGATTTTGCCGGCAGTGAGGCAAATTAAAGATTTGGAGAAGCTATTACATAGTTCGTATGAGTATATTGTTATTTTAGATATTCATGTCGGTCAATTGAAGAGTGTTGTGTCGCTCGCGAAGCAGCATAATAAAAAAGTATTTTTACATGTGGATTTGATCCATGGATTACAAAGTGATGGGCATGCGACGGAGTTTTTATGCCAAGAATATAAACCGTACGGGTTATTATCGACAAAGGCGAGCGTAATTATGAAGGCGAAGCAAAAAGGTGTCGTCTCCATTCAACGCATCTTTTTAATTGATTCTAGCGCAATGGAAAAGAGCTGTAATTTGCTAGAAAAGACGAAGCCGGATTATATAGAGGTGCTTCCTGGTGCGTTAACGGGTGTCATTGCTGAGGTGAAAGAGCGTACAGGTGTACCAATTTTAGCAGGTGGTTTTATTCGAACGGTAGAAGACGTTGAAAGAGCGTTAAATGCTGGTGCGACAGCAATTACGACATCGAAAAAAGAACTATGGAAACATTACCAAAAAAAGTGACGAAAATGTGAAAAAAATTCTGTTGACACCGCTTTCATTAAGGGTTAACATTATAGACAAGTTAATAAACGTGACGGAGAAAAGAAGAGATCCACATTTTATTGTTTCTATATATATTATATAGAAGCATGTAAGCTGTGGATCTTTTTCTTTTGAAAAAAACGAATGGCCATTCATTTTACCTCTATCACTTTTCGAAAGCATTTAAATTGATTGTGGAGGGATTTTATGTCAGCATTTTTAGGGGAATTAATAGGGACTGCGTTGTTAATCTTACTTGGTGGCGGTGTTTGCGCTGGTGTAAGTTTAAAGAAATCGTTTGCGAAAGATTCTGGTTGGATTGTAATTACAATGGGTTGGGGTCTAGCGGTTGCTATGGCAGCGTATGCAGTTGGATCAATTAGTGGGGCACATTTGAATCCGGCTTTAACGATAGGACTTGCGTTTAAGGGAGCGTTCCCATGGAGTGATGTACCTATGTATATCGCAGCACAAATGATTGGGGCAATTATCGGGGCAGTTCTTGTATATTTACATTACTTACCACACTGGAAAGAAACAGAAGATCCAGGAACAAAGTTAGGTGTATTTGCAACAGGTCCAGCAATTCCGAATACATTTACAAACCTTTTAAGTGAAATGATTGGAACATTCGTTTTAGTATTTGGTATATTAGCAATTGGAGCAAATAAATTTGCAGATGGTTTAAATCCATTTATCGTAGGTTTCTTAATTGTAAGTATTGGTTTATCATTAGGTGGAACAACAGGATACGCAATCAACCCGGCTCGTGATTTAGGTCCGCGTATTGCACACTTCTTCCTTCCGATTGCAGGAAAGGGCGGTTCAAACTGGAAGTATGCATGGATCCCAGTAGTTGGTCCAATTCTAGGTGGATCACTTGCAGGATTATTCCATCAAGTTGTATTTGAAGGAAAACAAAATTCAGCACTTATTTATGTGATTATTACAACTGTGATTGTACTAGCAATCTCTTATATGACAAGTAAAAAAAGTGGAGCTACTACAAATAGTAGAAAAGTAGCATAGGGGGAAACTGATATGAAAAAATATATTCTTTCATTAGACCAAGGAACAACAAGCTCACGCGCAATTCTTTTCAATAAAGAAGGAAAAATCGTTCATTCAGCTCAAAAAGAGTTTACACAACATTTTCCAAAGCCAGGCTGGGTTGAGCATAATGCACAAGAAATTTGGGGATCTATTTTAGCGGTTATCGCAACTTGCTTAAGTGAAGCAGATGTGAAGCCAGAACAAATCGCTGGTATCGGTATTACGAACCAACGTGAAACAGCGGTTGTATGGGATAAAACGACTGGAAAACCAATTTATAACGCAATCGTATGGCAATCTCGTCAAACAGTTGAAATCTGTGATGAGTTAAAAGAAAAAGGTTATAGCGAGATGGTTCGCGAAAAAACAGGTCTTTTAATTGATGCATACTTCTCTGGTACGAAAGTAAAATGGATTTTAGATAACGTTGAAGGTGCAAGAGAAAAAGCAGAAAACGGCGAGTTATTATTCGGAACAATTGATACATGGCTTGTATGGAAATTGTCTGGCGGTAAAGCGCACATAACAGATTACTCAAATGCATCACGCACATTAATGTTTAACATTCACGACTTACAGTGGGATGATGAGCTTCTAGACATGTTAACAGTACCAAAGAGCATGCTTCCAGAAGTACGTCAATCATCTGAAATATATGGAGAAACAATTGATTATCACTTCTTCGGTCAAAATGTACCGATCGCAGGTGTAGCTGGTGACCAGCAAGCAGCATTATTTGGACAAGCTTGTTTCGGTGAAGGTATGGCGAAGAACACTTACGGAACTGGTTGTTTCATGTTAATGAACACAGGCGAAAAAGCAGTAGCTTCTGAGCATGGCCTATTAACAACAATTGCATGGGGTTTAGATGGTAAAGTGAATTACGCATTAGAAGGAAGTATTTTCGTAGCTGGTTCTGCAATTCAGTGGTTACGTGACGGACTGCGTATGTTTAAAGATGCGAGCGAGAGCGAAGTGTACGCTAGCCGTGTTGAATCAACTGAAGGTGTATACATAGTACCGGCATTCGTAGGACTAGGTACACCGTATTGGGATAGTGAAGTACGCGGCGCTATGTTTGGTGTAACACGCGGTACGACGAAAGAGCATTTCATTCGTGCAACGCTAGAATCTTTAGCATACCAAACGAAAGATGTACTATGCGCAATGGAAGCAGATTCAGGTATTGAACTAAATACATTACGCGTTGATGGCGGAGCAGTTAAAAATAACTTCTTAATGAAGTTCCAAAGTGATATTTTAGACGTTCCTGTAGAGCGTCCAGTGATCAATGAAACGACAGCTTTAGGTGCAGCATACTTAGCTGGTCTTGCGGTTGGATACTGGAAAAACCAAGATGAAATTAAAGCACAGTGGCATATGGACAAACGCTTTGAACCAACGATGGAAGCGGAAACAAGCGAAGAGCTATATGCTGGATGGAAAAAAGCAATTGAAGCAACTAAAGCTTTCAAATAATCATAAACAGTGTTATAATGATGACAAGTTAATAATTCGGTAGGAGATTTGGAGAGACCACAACACGCTATAGAGGCGAAATCTATAGCGGAGCTTGTGGTCTCTTTTTTCGTTATCAAAGGGAGGAATTACCATGAAATTTTCAAGTAAACAACGTAAAGACGTATTAAATGGAGTAAATAAACAAGAGTTAGATGTGATCGTAATTGGTGGAGGTATTACTGGTTCTGGTATTGCATTAGATGGGGCAACACGCGGTTTATCAACGATTGTGTTTGAAATGCAGGACTTTGCAGCAGGTACATCAAGTCGTTCAACGAAACTTGTACACGGCGGTTTACGTTATTTAAAACAACTTGAAGTGAAAATGGTAGCAGAGGTGGGGAAAGAGCGTGCGATCGTATATGAGAACGGTCCCCATGTAACAACACCGGAGTGGATGTTACTTCCGTTCCATACAGGCGGCACGTTCGGGTCATTCAGTACATCAATTGGTCTTCGTGTATACGACTTCTTAGCAGGTGTAAAACGAAGCGAGCGCAGAAAGATGTTTAACCGTGAAGAAACGCTAAATAAAGAGCCTCTTGTAAAACAAGAAGGATTAAAAGGCGGCGGTTACTACGTAGAATATCGTACAGACGATGCGCGTCTTACAATTGAAGTAATGAAAGAAGCGATTGAACATGGTGCGAAAGCTGTTAACTACGCAAAAGTAGACAGTTTCTTATATAAAGATGGAAAAGTATGCGGTGTACGTGTAATCGATTTACTAGACGGAGAAGTGTATGAAGTTTACGGTAAGAAAATTGTAAACGCAGCTGGTCCTTGGGTAGATACACTTCGTGAAAAGGATAACTCTAAAAAAGGGAAAGTACTTCAGTTATCAAAAGGTGTGCATTTAGTAATTGACCAAAAACGTTTCCCATTAGGGCAAGCAATTTACTTTGATACACCAGATAAACGTATGGTGTTCGCGATTCCTCGCGAAGGAAAAACGTACGTAGGTACAACAGATACGTTCTATGATAAAGACGCAGCTGTACCACACATGACAACAGAAGATCGCACATATATTATTAATGCGATTAATTACATGTTCCCAAGCGTGAAAATTACAGAAAAAGATGTGGAATCAAGCTGGGCTGGTGTACGTCCGCTAATTTATGAAGAAGGTAAGAATGCATCTGAAATTTCTCGTAAAGATGAAATTTGGACTTCTGAATCTGGTTTAATTACAATCGCGGGCGGTAAATTAACAGGATACCGCAAAATGGCTGAAATGGTAGTAGACTACGTAACGAATCTATTACAAAAAGAAGGCCATAGCGCATATAAGAAGAGCGATACGAAACATATGCCAATCTCTGGTGGTCATGTAAGTGGTTCGCACGGATTCCCGGCATTTGTTGCGAGAAAAGCAGGCGAAGGTACGAAATATGGTTTAACGACAGCACAAGCGGAAAAATTCGCGAAATTCTACGGCTCTAACGTTGACGTACTGTTTGACTTAGCGAAAAAACATAAAGACGAAGCGAAAGAATACAACATGCCGCTAGACGTTCTAATCCCGCTTGTATACGCAATGGATTACGAAATGACAGCGAAACCAGTTGACTTCTTCGTACGCCGCAGAGGCGCTGTATTCTTCAACATCCACTGGGTATACGAGTGGAAAGAAGCAGTAATCAACTACATGGCTGCGAAACTAGGCTGGAGCAAAGAAGAGCAAATGAAATACACAGCTGAATTAGAAAAAGCGTTAAGCGATGCTGTAATTCCTGTAGATCAACAAGAGCAAGCAGCTGCTTTAGCGTAAAATAGAGAACCACCTGAAGGGGAGCCTTTAGGTGGTTTTTTGTTTTATTATGAATGCGCTAAAATCTCAACTAAAGTGTTGTATCATAATAAAAGGTTTATTCTTCGTAAAGAGAATTAAGTTTGAAATAAAGGTTTAACAAAACGGTATGGACATTTCCAACCGTTTTTTTATGAATTTATAAAACTTTTCCATACAGTGCGTCGTCTAATAAATGGGAAGGAGGAAATGATGTGGATGAATTAACGGTAGAAGCGTTTGAAATAGAAGATAAGGAACTCCTTATCGATGAAATAATGAACAAGTATGGACAAGAAGTCTTACAGCTTGTGTATTCATATGTGAATAATAAAGAAGTCGCTGAGGATTTAACGCAAGATATATTTGTGAAATGTTATAAATCTCTTCATACATACAAAGGGAAATCGAATGTGAAAACGTGGTTGTGGAGAATTGCGATTAATCAATGTAAGGACTACATAAAAAGTTGGTATAACAAAAAGGTGATCGTGACAGAGGGTGAAGCTGCTTATATTGGGGTTCAAAATGATAGTGTCGAACAAACTGTTATTCAAAATGCGAAGGACCGTGAACTGGCTTCTGCAGTAATGAATTTACCGATAAAATATCGAGAAGTCATTTATCTATTTTATTATGAAGAACTATCAATTAAAGAGATTGCTATTGTAATAGAAGTGAAAGAAAACACGATAAAAACGAGACTGAAAAAAGCGAAGGAGCTTTTGAAGAAAGGATTGGAGGAATAATCAAATGGAAGATCGATTAAAAGGCCTGCGAAAATCAATGGAGAATACAACGTTTAAACATTTGAATTTTTCTGATCAACACCGAAAGCGGGTGCGCGAAAAAATCAATGCATCACACGAAAAGGAAGAGGACATCTCGTTAGCGATTTTACAACTCCTCAGTAATGAAAAAACAGGATACGAATTGTCACAGCTACTACGAGGGAGAGGGATTCGAAAATTCGAAGGGAATGAAGGGTTTTTATATACTGTATTACATCGTCTAGAACAGAATCGTTTTATCCAATCAAGTTGGGATCATTCAGGAGCTAAATATTATCAATTAAATGATAAAGGAAACAAGATGTTGCGAAAGGCAGAAAAAAATACTACGAAGGTACAATTTATATTAAAAGACTTAGTACAGGAGTGAGGCGAAATTGAATAAAAAAGGGGATCGTTTTGTAAGCGAAGTTACGAATCATATTAAATCAAAAGAAGCAAAGAGCTTTGTAGCAACCGAACTAGATTTTCACTTAAAACAGGCGAAGAACACGTGGATAGAAAAAGGATTAAGTGAGGAAATTGCTGAAAATAAAGCTGTGGAACAAATGGGAAGTCCGATCAAGCTTGGCAGGGAACTTAACAAACTTCATAAGCCAAAGGTTGATTGGTTCTTAATTATTTTATTAGTGGCTGCTATGGGGTTAGGGTTTTTGCCAATAATAGCTCTTGGGCATACGAATGATTTATTAATGAACAAAGTAATTTTTGTTATTCTCGGCATTGCAACAGCTGTTGGGATAATGCTAATTGATTATCGAAAGTTAGAGAGGCTTGGATGGCTGTTTTATACAATCGGAGTACTTATTCTGTTAACGTTAAAATGTTTTCCAAGTGGTTACGTGAATGGGGAAGCGCTCATAAAAATTGGTCCCATCAAAATTGACTGTTTAATGACGATACCATTCTTTTTTCTAGCCTGGGCTTCATTTTTTAATAACAGTAGATTAAAATTTATACATCTTTTCATGCTGTACGTATTTTCTTTATATCTATTTTTAACGACATCAATTCTTTTACCAATTTTCATTTATATTACGATGGTATTTGTTATGCTTTGGTGGAGTAAGTTAGGAAAGAAAACGGCATGGCTCATTACAATGTTACCAATTTGTTTCTTTATTATTAGGGATTTACTTTCCTGGTCTGCCGTAAAAGAATATCGGATAGCTAGAATTTTAGGGTTTTTAAACCCGGAGCATGATCTATGGGATTTACGTTTAAAAGAGGTAATGTCGTCGGCAGGTTGGTTTGGTACATATGGAAATATAAAGTCTATCCCTGCTGCACATACTGATTTTGTATTCGCGAGTTTGACTTACTACTATGGATATGTGCTTGCGCTTGTTCTTGTCTTGATTCTTTCTCTTTTTGCAGTAAGAATAATGAACATAGCTTATAAAATAAATGATGGTTATGGTAAACTGCTTCTCGTTGGCGGAGTGACTCTTTTTGTAGTCCATTTTATTTATAACGTTGGCATGATTTTAGGATTATTGCCACGTGTTTCTATATCATTACCTTTTATTAGCTACGGATTGATACCAGCTCTGTTTCACGCATTTATAATGGGGATTGTGCTGAGTGTATATCGGCGTAAAGATATTTCATTTAGAATGAAAAAAACACCTTGATAAAAATCAAGGTGTTTTCGTTATACATTCAAAACTCTCCGAAGCAGCCCCCGTTACAAAAGGACTAACCTCACCAACGCTATAAAGCTGCAATTCATGCATTGCGCGTGTACAAGCAGTGTAGAACAATCTACGTAGGCTTTCATCACTGTACACATCTTTAGAAGCATCGTAAATAATAACAGCATCAAACTCGATACCCTTCGCTAAATAAGCAGGGATAACGACGATGCCTTGCTCGTACTCGGCTGAGTTACTTTTCACAAGTTTAATATTCTCGATATGACTGAGTGCTTCGTAGGCAGCGGCACTTTCAGCTGCGGATTTACATATAATTGCGATCGTATTGTGCTGTTGTTTTTGTAGTTCAGCAACTTTAGAAGTGATACGATCATGCAGTTCGCTGTAATCAGAAACTTTAGTCACTGTAGGTTTCTCGCCGTCACGTTCAAAGGCGTTAATATTCTTTCCTTCCGGTACGAGATAGCGTGTGAATTCAATAATCGGTTTTGTTGAGCGATAGCTACGAGTTAAGTTGATGCCGTTCGTTTCATCTGGTCCGTATAAGCTAGTAAGTGTATTGAAATTCACTGCTTCACTCGCATGGGCAAATATTGCTTGGTTAAAGTCTCCGAGCACTGTCATTTTTGCGGCAGGGAAGAGACGTTTTAAAAACTCGAACTGAAACGGAGAGTAATCTTGCGCTTCATCTACGAGTATGTGCTTAATTGTTCTGTTCGTTTGGAAGCCTTCAATTAATTCTTTTAAAAGTAAAAATGGAGTCGCATCCTCGTAATGTAGCTTTCCTTCATCTAACATGTTCACAGTTAATGAACAAATTTCGTCCCATTCTTTAGGTTTTTCTCCAGTAACCCATGACGCATCTGTGAAGAGTTGTTTATATATACCTGTGAAATTGATGAAGCGCAGTGTTTGAACGCCTTTACGAAGTGGCTTTAATTTTTTGCGGACAATCATACGTCCGAGTAATTTCGTTTCTTTTTCATAATCATGAAAGGAGTTGTCGTCAAACTCGCCTTTTTTCTGTAAATATTTATAAGCCTTTTGGTATTCATCTTTACTAAGTAATTCGATTTCTTCTTCTACCCACGGCTTTTTCAGTTCTGTTTTTTCAATTGCATCTATTTGTTTGTTTAGCCAATCCGTTAACTTCTCGATTCTATTATGGAAGCGGAGGGAGGAATCAGTATTATAAAATTGCTCTGTAATTTCTTTAGCAGAGGCAATCAGTTTTCCTCTAAATTTCATTCCTCTAAATAGCATGCCTGAAGATTCAAGAGATTGTCTGTATGCTCTAATCATCTCGAAAAATTGAGTAGATGCTTTAAATCGAATGCTCGCATTTCGAGTTTTATAATTTGCGCTATTCGTTTCAGTTAGCATATATTCTAATTGCTCGTAAGGATCCTCAACATCAAATGACTTACTTAGTCTATGGTTTAAATATTCTTGGAATGTAACTTGCTGCATATTTTCTTCGCCGAGTTCTGGCAGTACGTTAGATACGTAGCTGTTGAACATGGAGTTAGGGGAGAAGAGAATGATTTGATCTGCTTTTAGCCATTCGCGATATTTATATAGTAAGTAGGCGATTCGCTGCAGGGCAGCTGACGTTTTACCGCTACCAGCAGCTCCTTGCACGATAAGTAGTCGCCCTTCATCGTGACGGATAATTTCATTTTGCTCGCGCTGAATAGTAGCAACAATACTTTGCATATGTTTATTCGTACCTTTTCCGAGCGCTTGTTGCAGAATTTCATCGCCAATTGTAAGGCTCGTATCGAACATAGAATCAATCTCGCCATTTTGAATAATATATTGTAATTTTTTCTCCACATTGCCGCGGATTACGCCTCCTGGTGTGCTGTACTCAGCCGGTCCTGGTGGATAATCGTAGTAAACACTTGAAATTGGTGCGCGCCAATCGTATATAAGAAAATTTTCTCCGCTTGCATCGGTAAGTGTAGCAACTCCTATATAAATTTGTTCTGCGCCAGATTCTCCTTCTTCTTTGAAATCAATTCGTCCAAAGTAAGGTGCTTTATGCATACGGCGTAATGCAGCAAGTCGATTAAAGGTGTGCTTATGGGTAATTTGTGTTACGGCTAGTGACTGAGCTTGTTGTCTTAAGTTGATAACCGTTTCAAGATAATCGTCAAAAGTATCAGTGTTAACTTTTACATCATCCCAAAAGTGTTTACGAATGTTGATTACTTCTGCCCGGCGTCTGCCAGTTTCGCTTTCCAGTTTATCAATTTGCTGCGTAATCGTTTCGATTACGGTATCTAATCGTTTTTGTTCTTGATCAAGTTTTTTGTTCATGCGGTAAGCACTCCTTTAAAAGTGAAAAATAGAGGTTGACTGAAGATGTGTTTTGGTGTACAATTAAGATACGGATAAATACATTCTACCGTTTTTGACGAATGTGTTTCTGTACTAATTTACCATAGTTTTTTAATTTAATCAATGATAATAAGATAAACCTTGGTTCCGTATGCGGTGGAACTGAGGTTTTTTGTTTTCCTTTTTACAAGGGGAGAGGGGACTCATGTCTGATTTTGTTGGTAAGTCGATATAATTTCATTTAACATAAAATAGGGCTACTTCTTATTTAAAAAGTATTTGCACATACAAAAAAGCTCGGGCTTAGCCCGAGCTTTTCATTATTTTTTAGCGTCAGCTTTTGGTTCTTCGAAAAGATCTTTCAAATCTTTATCGTCAACTTTTACGTCAGCTTTTTTGATTTCTTTCATCATAAGATCGTTCATAAATTGAGCATCTTGCGTTTTTTCTTGAACTACTTCTTTTTTGATGTCAGCTTTTGCTTGATCGAAAGTTTTATCAGCATGAGTATCAGTTACTTTAATGATATGGTAACCATGCTGTGTTTTTACTGGTTCACTTACTTCGTCTTTTTTCAGCTTACGAGCAGCTTCATCGAATTCTTTTACCATTTTATCTGGTCCGAAGAATCCTAAGTCGCCACCTTTTTCTTTTGAACCTGGATCTTCAGAGTACTTTTTCGCTAACTCTTCGAAAGATTTACCTTGTGCAAGTTCTTCTTTCACTTTTTTAGCAGTCTCTTCATCTTTTACAAGAATATGGCTTGCTTTAATTTCTTGCTTATAGTCTTCATATTTTGCTTTTAAGTCTTTATCAGTGATTGATTTTTCAATTGCTTGTTCTTGAGCTAATGAAGCGCGAACGCCATTTTTAACTGTTTCTTCTTTAAGACCTTGTTGTTTCATTAGTGTATCGAATTGGTCACCGACTTGCTTTTTCATTTCATCGAACTTTTTGTCTACTTCTTTTTCATCGACTTTGTAGTTTTTGATAAGTACTTTTTCCATAACCATGTTATTTAGTACTTGTTTACCAGCTTGTGTCTTCATTTGATTGTAGAACTCTTCTTTTGTAATGTCACCAGCTTTAGATGTAACAATTTTGTCTGATGATGATGTTCCACATGCTGATAATGCGATTACACTTGTTGCGGCTAAGGCAAGCATAGCTTTCTTCATTCAATAAACACTCCTACTATTATGTATTTTTAATTTATCCCGCACTAATGAAGAAACGCCTTATGATAGGTTATTTTCGTTCATAAGAGCCCGATTAAGTCTCACTGATGCCTTTGCTTTTTAATATGTAAAAGCACGCTTAACAGGGCTTACCGAGGTTTGAGGATAAAGTTAAGATGCGTGTCATTTATTTCATAGTATAAGCAATATGTACAAAATTTAATATATCATATTTCGACGGGTTTTCCTATTGATAAAGAAATTTTAACCAGTTTGTGTCAGATTTTGAAAGGGTACCATATTGGGCGGATGTCGCATATACAGAAAAGAGGAGGGGATGGGGGATGAATTCAAAACTTATTTTATTACTTGTACTGTTTATTTTATTAGTTATAGTAGGTATAATTTGCTTATAGAGGAAAAAAATGAGGAAGGGGCTTCCTTCCTCACTTTCCATGAAATATAATTTCTACATAACTAGAAATTAATAGAATGGTAATACATACATTAATAACTCGAAAGACACCGGGCTGGCGGCTCGCAGATATTTGTTTTCGCTCACACAGTGTATGTGTCATGAAATTCGTGTAAAATATAACAAGAAGTGCGAATGCAACAAAAACAACGGTTATAAGAGTCATGAGGCGAGACCTCCTTTTGGCTAAAATACATATACTTTATATATTGTATCATACGATATTTTGTTCGTGTTACAAAATTCAGAAATAGAAGACTTTGTGTTAGGAAGCGAGGGAGAAAATGGACGTTGTAAGAAGACTAGAACAAGCTGAATACTACGTAGACCTACTATTTAAAATGATTGATGAAGAAAAGTGTCCATTTTATTCTTTAATCATAAAGAAAAAAGCTCGTAAAAAAGACATTGAACGTATACTAAAACTTTGTGAAAGACTGAACGAACAATATGTAGTGGAGAAAGCAGAAGGCCTTCTATTGTTTGATGCGCTATTAGATCAATTTGAAAAAGCGCTTCCACATCAGCTCGAAGTACACGAAACTGCGGAAGCGCTAGCAAAACAGGGCTTATTTGTGCCACTTATGAATGAATTCTTACGCATGATTGCGAAAGGATAAATAGATTATTTCTTAACTAATTTTTGATCGGTCTCCGTAAAGTTCTCCTCAATATTCTCTAATGATTTCTCAAAAATATCGATGAAGTCCTGTCCGTAAATATTGCGAAGGATCGCAATAAGTTCGATATTTTCTGGGAACTTACCGTAAAAATTACGAAGTTCAAGTGCCCCATTAAAAACAGAATTATTTTCAGGGTCATACTCCTCCATTAAGCGAAGTAGTAATTCTTCCCCTTTGTCTGTAATTTCAATGTACGTATTTCGTTTATCATCTTCTTTTTTAGAGAATACAAGATAGCCGCGTTCTTCTAGCTTTTTAGAGAAGTTAAACGCCGTTGATACGTGC
Organism: Bacillus sp. SRB_331; assembly: GCF_003264175.1. Classification (NCBI taxonomy): domain Bacteria; kingdom Bacillati; phylum Bacillota; class Bacilli; order Caryophanales; family Bacillaceae; genus Bacillus; species Bacillus sp. SRB_331. The sequence goes on from NZ_NADV01000009.1 coordinate 48,538, forward strand.
ATAACTCCAAACTTAGCAATCTCAGAAATAGAAGCCCCTTTTAAATGATAAGCGATTGATAAAATATGATGCTCGTTAATGTTTAAATCGTAAGGTTTAATCCATTGTTGCCAATCTTTCTCTACGCATTTCCATAACGCTTTCGATAATTGAGCAATACGTTGGCTGAAAATCATCGCTTCTTTTACCGAGTAATTTTTTTCTCCACTTTTCATTTACTCACCCACTTTAACATTCTTTTTTCATTATTATCTATTATGCCAGTAAAATAAAAATTAATAAAGTCTTTTTGTGAGAATTGTGAAAATTTTTCGGAAAAATAACATTCTATACAAATCATGCATAACTATGGAAGCGTTTTATGAGTCGAGAATACATGTGTTGTCTTTACATGTTAAGGGATAACATATATTGTAAATGCATAAAAACACGGCATATCTATGTGATATGCCGTGTTAAGGTTAATTCGTATGAAAAATATTTGTTATATGCAAAAAACTAAGCAGGAATATGTTTACGCTTTTTCTGGAACGGCTTCTTGTAGTTTCTCAATTGACTTTTGAATGTCTAAAATTTCTTTTTCGATATGTCGTTTGTTTTGAGAAATATCTTGTTTCCAGTTAGAAAGCGTGTCATGCATATCGTCTTTTAGTTCTTGGAATACTTCTTTACCTTCTGAAGCAGTTTCAACGATTTGACGCTTTAATAACTTCGTATCAGCTGTAATATCAGCTAATGTTTTTTTAATATCAGTTCCTTTTTCTTTCAGCTTACCGCGCATAGCTTTACCAGAAGAAGGAGTTGAGAAAAGAACGGCTAGTCCAGCAACTGCTCCGCCGCAAAGTACACCTGTAATAAAGGATTTAGCTTTTGACATAAAAGGAAACCTCCTTATTTTTCGTTCGTATTCATGATGTATAAAAGTGTGCATATCTTTAAGACAAGGGGAAGAAAAGCGAGCTTTTCTCTCTTGTACATGCTATGCACAAAAAATCATACCCCCGGCATTTTTTGTGAAGAAAGAAGCCATACAATAAATGCCAGAGGAATGGGCTTATTATGTATTACTTCTTATTATAGTGGCACTATTTCACACTATTTGCAATTGTACTTGCGATGTTTTGTAAATTTTCCATTGTGTATTCATTTTGGTGTGATTTCCAAACAGCACCGAAACCATCGTTTTCACCGTAGCGTGGAATTAAATGAAGGTGGAAGTGGAATACAGTTTGTCCAGCTTTTTCGCCGTTATTGTTAAGTAGGTTGAAACCAACTGGATTAAATTCTGCTTTCATTGCATTTGCGATTTTTGGAACGACAGCAAAAATATGTGATGCGATTTCTGGCGTTAACGCAAAAATGTCTTGTTTGTGAACTTTCGGAATAACAAGAGTATGTCCTTTTGTTACTTGACTAATATCTAAAAATGCAAGTACATGTTCATCTTCGTATACTTTTGAGCAAGGGATTTGCCCGTCAATGATTTTACAAAAAATACAATTGTCCGCTGTATGATTCATCGATCTCATCCTTTCAAATAGTCTTAGCCGTATTTTACCATAATTACATAGGAGAACAAACACGAAAAACAGGAAGCTGACTCAGCTTCCTGTTTTTCTGAAGAGGGATTGAAAAAGCATTTTTTATAATTTACGGTTCGCAGACACCTCATTTATTTAAGAAATGCACGGTAAATCGGCTAAAGTTTCTGCCGTAGACACCCCATTTTCAAGTGAAATGAATTGCAATCTTTTTTTAAAATGAAATTGTTTATTTTTTAAAACAGTATATGCTCTTTCGGAGACACCCCGTTTCGAAAATGAAACAAATTATCTGGTTATGTGTAAATTTCATTGTCCAACTTGGACACCCCATTTCATGATGACTTCACTATGTTGTTGTACTCATCAATTGGTGGTTGCTTTTTCAATGTGTTCCTTCTTCACTAATTATGATGTCCGCTTTCGTAAAAATATATGCCAAGAAATTTAAATTTTTTTTGAAGGCATCGATACTATGTAGTGCACCATGATTTTTGGTAAGATGAATATATACATTTCTTACAAAAGTGAATGAATATAAATGAAGAAAGTGGTGTCGTATGAGCGAGTTATTGCGTGTAGAAAATGTTACAGGAGGATATACGAAACGACCTGTACTGCAAAATGTTTCGTTCTCTGTTAATAAAGGCGAACTTGTCGGCTTGATCGGTTTAAATGGAGCCGGGAAAAGTACGACAATTAAACATATCATCGGTTTAATGGAGCCGAAAAAAGGAACTGTCACAATTAACGGGAAAACAATTCGTGATGATATGACAGCGTACCGTTCTAGTTTCTCCTTCATTCCAGAAACGCCAGTATTATATGATGAGTTAACGTTAGAAGAGCATTTGAAATTAACAGCGATGGCGTACGGTGTAGATGAAAAACAATATGAAGAACGCGTAGGACAACTATTACAAGAATTTCGCATGAAAAATCGTTTGAAATGGTTTCCGTCTCATTTCTCAAAAGGGATGAAACAAAAAGTGATGATTATGAGTGCATTTTTAGTTGAACCATCACTTTACATTGTGGACGAACCTTTCGTGGGGCTTGATCCGTTAGCGATTCAATCACTTCTTCAAATGATGGATCAAATGAAAAAGAGTGGTGCGGGCATCTTAATGAGTACACATATTTTAGCGACAGCAGAGCGCTATTGTGATTCATTCATCATTTTGCATCAAGGTGAAGTGAGAGCGATGGGAACATTATCAGAACTTCAATCCGGGTTTAATATGCCTGGTGCAACGCTTGATGATATTTATATTGCGTTAACGAAGGAAGAAGATTATGAATAGCACAGCGTTATGGAAAGAACGATTTCGGCACTTTCTAAAAGAAGTTCGTACATATAGTAAATACGTATTTAATGATCATTTGAAATTTATTTTCGTATTTATCATCGGCGCAGGAGCGTATTATTACCAGCAATGGTTACAAACGTTAACACCTTCGTTTCCGACAGCGGTCGTTATGGCAGTCTTACTTGGCCTCGTGTTAACAGCTGGATCAATCCAAACGTTATTAAAAGAAGCAGATCTCGTTTATTTGCTGCCAGTTGAAGAAAAGTTAAAGCCTTATTTTACGAAGGCATTTCTTTTTACGTTTATGATTCAGTTATACATAATCGCAATGGTAGCAGCTGCGCTTGCCCCGTTATACTTCCAGCAAATGAAACAAACAGGTGCCAATTACATATGGATTGTAATCGCGTTTGTCATTGTAAAAGCGTGGAATTTATTCGTAGCGTGGGAAAAATCATTTTTAACAGATCAAAGTGTTCAAAAAGCGGATTGGTTTATTCGCTTTATCTTAAACGGCTTATTTGTGTACGTCCTTGTAGAACGTACTTCATTCATTTTTACCGGTGTAATTGTCTTTCTTATGGCACTATACCTTGCTGTTATGCATCAAAAGGTGAAAGGAAAGCCGCTAAACTGGGAGTATTTAATTTCTGAAGAAGGTAAAAAAATGATGCTGCTGTACCGCATTGCGAATATGTTCGTTGATGTACCAGCGTTAAAAGAAAGAGTATCACGTAGGAAATGGCTTGATTTCATTCTTTCGATGATTGGTGAGAAACGTACATATTTATACTTATATACGAGAACATTTTTAAGATCGGGTAACTATTTCGGATTATATATGCGTTTACTCGTTCTTGGGGGAATTATTCTTTACTTTATCCCATTTTTATATGGACGTTTTATCGTAAGCCTTGTTTTCTTATACTTAATCGGCTACCAGCTCTTAACCCTTTGGAAACATCACCGTATGAAAGTTTGGCTTGATTTATATCCGGTAGGGGGAGACGAGAAGAAGAGAGATTTCCTTACTTTATTAAATGCGATTCTTATCATTGGTAGCGTTGTATTTACAATTATATTTGCACTTGCGACGAAAGATTTCATAATGACCGGCATTTTATTTGTAGTAAGCATATTATTTAGTATTGGTTTCGTTTATCAATACGGTGCAAAGCGCATTGAGCGTTTAAACTGAAAGGAATGAACCTATGATTACATATGAAGAGAAGGTTATAAAAGAATTGGAGCAGTGGAAAGCTACATTCATGAAAGATTCTTCTATGATGACACGGTTCTCTAAAAAAGTGCAGGTGAAAGTGCAACAACTAGTGCCCGCGAAAGTGCAAAAGGTACTAACAGAAACGATTCGGATGATGGTGCAAACAATTAGCGCTGGATCAAACTTCATAAAACCGAAGCTAAAAGAAACGAACTGGTCACTGCAAAGAAGAGACGATGAAGTACGTAAAAAAATGGATGAGTACAAAAAAGTTGCAGCGGCAGAAGGGGCAGGAACAGGAGCAGGTGGTATTCTCCTTGGCCTTGCCGATTTCCCGTTATTACTTACTATTAAAATAAAATTTTTATTTGATGCAGCAACATTGTACGGATTTGATACGAGTAAAAAAGAAGAGCGCCTTTTTATTCTTCACGTTTTCCAGCTTGCTTTTTCAAGTGACGATTACCGAAAAGAAGTATGGAAAGCGATTGAAACGTGGGATACAGAAGAAGAAAATCATATGGACTGGGAAAAGTTCCAAACAGAATACCGAGACTATATCGATTTAGCAAAAATGCTCCAGCTTGTCCCAATCATCGGTGCCCCGGTCGGAGCATATGCGAATTATCAATTGTTGCAAAGGCTTGGGGAAGTAACGATGAATTGTTATCGTATGCGATTGCTTAATAGAAATTAATTTGTTTTACAAAAAGCATTCTAAATTACACATTTAGGATGCTTTTTTTATTTTTATTCATATTTTTATTTTTTTACCAATAATATACAGATGAAGTTGCTTGAGCTTACTTTACTGTATTTAGGGGTGCAAAATATGAAAGTATCAATATTTATTACTTGTGTTGCAGATATTTTTTATCCAGAAGTAGGGAAAGATGTTGTGGAAATTCTTGAAGATTTAGGGTGTGAAGTTGATTTTCCAAAAACTCAAACTTGCTGCGGACAACCTGCTTATAATAGCGGGTATGTGAAAGAAACAAAAACAGCTGCAAAACATATGATTGAAGCCTTTGCCAGTTCAGAATATGTTGTGGCACCATCGGGGTCTTGCGCTATGATGGTTCACGAGTTTTCTAGCTTATTTTCTGAAAGCGAAGCAGATTGGAAGAAAAAAGCTACTGAACTTGGAAATAAAACATATGAATTCACACAATTTCTAGTTGAAGTGTTAGGGAAAGAAGATTTAGGTGCGGAGCTTCATAAAAAAGCAACGGTTCACACATCTTGTCATATGAGCCGATTAATGGGGATTAAGGAACCACCGCAAAAATTATTAAAATGTGTAAAGGGACTGGAAGTTGTTTCACTGCCGCATAATTATGATTGCTGCGGATTTGGAGGGACATTCTCAGTGAAAATGCCAGAAATCTCTGAGCAAATGGTTGAAGAAAAAGTAAAGCATATTATGGAAACCGGTGCGGAATTGTTAATTGGGATGGATTGTAGCTGCTTAATGAATATAAAAGGACGTTTAACACGTAATGGTTATCCAATTGATGTAAAACATATTGCTCAAGTATTAAATGAAGATCGAAAACAAGGGGGGATATAGAGATGGGAATGAAAATTGGGAACGATCCCTTTCATAAGCGTACTGCAACAGGCATTGGGGATCAATTTATGCGACAGGCTGTCAGGAAAGCGCAAGATGGTCTTAGAGTTAAGAAATTAAAAGCTACTGAGAGTCTTGGGAACTGGGAAGAATGGCGAGCTTTAGGAGAAGAAATTCGAAAGCATACATTAGAGAACCTTGATTATTATTTGCATCAGCTAAGTGAAAATATTGAGAAAAACGGTGGTTTTGTTTATTTCGCAAAAACTGCAGAAGACGCAAGGGAATATGTAAAAGAGATTGTAAAAAAGAAAAACGCGAAAAAAATTGTGAAATCAAAATCGATGGTAACGGAAGAGATTAGTTTAAATGAAGCGATTGAAGAAGCTGGAGCGGAAGTGTTAGAAACAGATCTTGCTGAATTTATTCTACAAGTGAACGACCACGATCCTCCATCACACATTGTTGTTCCGTGTCTTCACAAGGATAAAGAACACATTTGTGAAATATTTAAAACAAAGTTAAATTACACTGGAACATCTGATCCTACGGAAATGGCGAGGTTTGTAAGATCGTATTTACGTGATGATTTTTTTGCAGCGGATATAGGGGTGACTGGATGTAACTTTGCTGTTGCAGAGTCTGGATCAATTTCTATCGTAGCAAACGAAGGAAACGCAAGACTTACTACGACACTTCCGAAAACGTTGATTACAGTTATGGGGATGGAACGTATTGTTCCAACATGGGAAGAGCTTGATGTTTTAGTAACACTTCTATGCCGAAGTTCTGTAGGACAAAAGTTAACAAGTTATATTACAGGGTTAACTGAGCCTGGCGGGGAAGATGGACCTGAGGAATTTCATTTAGTCATTGTTGATAATGGTCGTTCCGATATTGTAGGAACGGAATTCCAAAGTGTCCTCCAGTGCATTCGTTGCGCGGCATGTATTAATGTGTGTCCTGTATACAGGCATATTGGTGGACATGCATATGACTCTATTTATCCAGGACCAATTGGAGCTGTGTTGACACCGCTTTTAGGGGGATATGATGAATATAAGGATTTACCTTACGCATCTAGCCTTTGTGGTGCTTGTACAGAAGCGTGTCCAGTGAAAATCCCGTTACATGACTTATTAATTAAACACCGCAGTCGCATTGTAGAAGAAAAAAAATCACCTGTGGCTTGGAACGTGGCTATGAAAGGTTTTGAAAAAGCGGTGAAGAGTCCTAGACTATTTTCTTTTGCAGCGAAGAGCGCTCCGTATGCATTAAAACCTCTTGCAAAAGGGGATAAGATCGAGCGTGGAATTGGGCCGTTAAAAGCTTGGACGGATGCGAGAGATTTTCCAGTTCCGAAAAAACAACCGTTTCGAGAGTGGTTTGAAAAACACGAAAAGGAGAACAATGATGGCCATCCAAAATCGTGAGGAATTTTTACTCCAGTTATCAGAAAAGCTTGGTAGGAAACGTCCAGAAGCAGTGGAAAAACCGAACTGGTCTTTTTCCCCGCAGTGGACTGTTTTTGACGGACTGGCGCAAGACGAACTTGTATTAAAGTTAATAGAGCACTGCGAAGTCATTCATACAGAAGTAAAGCGAACAACAAAGGAAAATCTTGTTGAAACATTGGGGTCTTTTATAAAAAGTTGGAATATCAAATCTGTTATATGTTCGAATGATGAGCGCTTTAATGAGTATGGTCTTACACCATGTTTCAGCAATGAAGGAACAACACATTTTCGTACATGGGGATTAGATCATAAAGAAGAGGACATAAAATTTGCGAAAGCTGCTGACCTTGGCATTACGTTCAGTGATATGACTCTGGCAGAATCAGGAACCGTTGTACTATTTAATGACGGGTTAAAAGGAAGACATGTGAGTCTTCTTCCAGAGTCATATATTGCAATCGTTCCTAAAAGTACGATTGTACCAAGATTAACCCAAGCTACAAAACTGATCCATAATCAAAATAAAGCGGGAGAAAACTTGCCGGCTTGTGTGAACTTCGTTTCTGGTCCGTCAAATAGCGCGGATATTGAAATGAACCTTGTCGTAGGTGTGCATGGGCCAATTAGAACAGCGTATATTATTGTGGATGATCAATAATGATTTACGTGTGCGAGTTGGAAATATAGATGAAGCATTATAAGAATACTGAAGATAGAAAGCGCTGGCTGTTAAATATAACCGGGGCTTTCTATTTTGTGTGCCCTTACTGGTGAAGAAACCTTAAGAAGGAAAATTTTAATCTCTGTTTCAGTTTTCTACGCTACTATAACTAACTGAATTGTGTCTTTTCTTAGAAGCTAAACACACTATAACTAGCTCCAATTATAATGAATACGATAAAGAGCAGAATGAGTAATAAAAGCCCACTACTACCGCTCTTACCATCTTTGCCATCTTCACCGCCGCCGCTACCACCTTTACCGCCAGATCCCATATGAAAATCCTCCTTATCGTTATACATTGTTTTTACTTTATATTTTTCTAGGTTCATCAAGAAGTTCCTTTTAAAACTCTAATTAACTTGCAAATCATTCATTTTCATTTTACAATTTACTTACCGACCGGTAAGTAAAAATAGAAGAGGTACAGTATGACAAAAAATTTACAAACATCGCAGCACATTGTAGATGCATCATTTAAACTAATGGCAGAGCATGGCATTGAGAAGATGAGTCTTTCAATGATTGCGAAAGAAGTAGGCATATCAAAGCCAGCTATTTATTATCATTTTCCGTCTAAAGAAGCGCTAGTTGATTTTTTATTTGAAGAGATTTTTTCTGGATATTATTTCGTGGGTTACTTCGATAAAGAACAATATACGAAAGAAAACTTTGCAGAAAAGTTAATCGCAGATGGTTTACATATGTTATCGGAGTATAGAGGTCAAGAAGGCATATTACGCGTTATAAATGAATTCATCGTAACTGCGACGCGAAATGAAAAGTACCAGAAACGCTTATTTGAAATACAAGAAGATTTCTTAAATGGATTCCACGATTTATTAAAGCAAGGCGCGAGACTTGGTGTTGTGTCACAACATGCAACTGAAGAAAACGCGCATACGTTAGCGCTCGTTATTGATAATATGAGTAATTACATATTAATAGGATTCCAGTTAAAGTATAAAGAAATTTGGATTCAAAATGTGAAAAACGTAATGAAGGAGGGGGAATAAAAATGAAAATGCAGAAAAACTGGTGGCTCGGTTTCCTTGGATTTGTGGGAGTGTATAAAATTCCAGGTATGATTGAAGCTTTCCAAGCGGATAAAGGTTGGCTCGCATTAATTAGTTTAGTTTGGCTCCTTTGGTTCGGATATTTTATTCCTGAGAAAAAAACGGATAAATAATAAATTTTCAATTTTATGTAAAGTTATGTAAAATATAGATTGAGACAATTCATATATTAGATTAATAGATTTGGAGTGGTTACATGGATCAATTGAAAAATGAAATTCATCCTGACATGGTCAAGGTGTGGAAAGTTCGTGCTGTAATTGAAGAAGGGATCGGTATTCTCGTCATTTTAGCTTACCTGTTCCTTATGATAAAGTTTGATTGGTGGGCGTGGATTTTGTATGTGATGGTTGGGTTAACAGTTGCGCTAGCACCATTTTCGTACTTTGTATTCCCGAAACTACGTCAGCGTTATTATAGCTATCAATTAAATGAAGAAGAGCTTGAAATTCAGCACGGTCTTTTCGTAGTAAAGCGCGTATTAGTACCGATGATTCGTGTACAGCACGTTACAATTGAACAAGGACCAATTATGAGAAAATATGGATTAGCAGAATTACATATTTCAACAGCGGCAACTTCTCACAGCATTCCAGGCTTAACGATGTATGAAGCAGAAATGTTAGAAACGAGAATCGCAGAATTAGCGAAAGTGAGTGATGAGGATGTATAAGAGGCAGCATCCCATTACGATGTTATTAGAATTAAAAATAACAGACTTTATACCATTATTTATTTTCATGTTTAGTTTAAATGGAAAGTTTCCATTTTGGTATTTAATTCCCGCTGGATTCGGTTTAATCACCGTCTTTTCAGCGTTTGAAAAATGGTATTACACAACATACTGGGTTGAAAATAACGTATTACATGTGAAACAAGGGCTCTTTGTGAAGAAGGAGAGCTACTTAAATAAAGAACGTGTTCAAACGATTAATACAAGTTCAAACGTGTTATATCAAATGCTCGGTTTAAAGAAAATTCAAATCGAAACAGCTGGCGGAGGCGATGATGCAGAAGTAAGCTTAGCTGGTATTACGGAAGACGAGGCGAAGGAGCTTATTTCCTTACTAAATGAGCCAACTCCAGAAGTAAAAGCAGAAGAAACATCAGAAGAAGTAGTAGAAAAAGAAGTTATGACAGAGGAAGAGCAAGCGACAGAGTACAAATTAACTTTGAAAGAAATTTTATTAGCATCTGTTACATCTGGTCAGTTTGGACTATTATTCTCATTAATCTTTTTCGTGTATCACCAAGTAGATGAGTACATTCCGAAATGGATAAAAAATAGCGTAGAGTCGTATGTAATGGATCATGATATATACGGCTGGATTTACATGGTAGCTATTTTACTCGTCCTTTCGTGGATTATATCTACAATTGGTTACGCGTTAAAATATGGTAATTTCACAGTAAATCGAAGAAATGATGAAGTCCGCATTTCGCAAGGATTACTTGAAAGGAAAGAACTTGTACTAAAGTTACACCGCATTCAAGGGATTACAATAAAAGAAGGTATTTTCCGTCAGATGTTCGGTTATTGTGCTGTGCAAGTCGAAGTCATTCAAAGTAAGGGATTGGGAGAAGAGAAAGACAAAGTTACGCTGCATCCGATTATTCGAAAAGATCGTGTGCAAGAGTTACTCGCTCATTTACAATTGCCATATGAACTGAATACAAATATTACTGCATTACCAAAAGCAGCCTTGCGCCGTTATTTAATTGATAGTTTCATTTTCTTCGCAATGCTAGCAGTCCCGCTTACTGGGATAAGCATATACTTTGAAAAGTATTTCATCATGTGGGCGTTGTTACCGCTAGCTATCCTCATCTTTACACTTGGATACGCAACATTTAAAACAAATGGTTACGGTGTAAACGGAGAACAAATTACGATTATACATCGTAGTATTGGGAAACATACAGGGCTTGTAAGAAGAAGACACGTCCAATCAATTGAAAAAACACAATCATATTTCCAGCGCCGAGCGGATTTATGTACGTATACGTTTTCTAGTGCATCATCGAATTATAAACTAGAGCATACGAGAGTAGAAGATGCGGAGAGAATGCAGGATTGGTATAAGAAGAGAATAAGTGAGAATTAATTTGAAAAGGCTTGCCTAGTATGAAAGGCAGGCTTTTTTGTTATGGAGAAATGAGTAATTTGATTCATATATGGGTGCAAATACAGCTCACATTTCTCAATACGTATCAGAAAAAAAGTAGTACCTTTCTATTTCAGGGAAATTCGTGAAATTTTTGATATAAATGGTATACTAATATAGAAATAATATTAGGAGGTTATATATGATAAGTCAGTTGAAAAGAGAAGCACTTGATGCATTAAAAGGAAAATGGGGATTAGCGGTAGGGGCAACCTTATTACTTGGAATCCTTATTGGAGCTGTTGAACTTCTAATTACAGGTGTTTTCTCGATGTTTTGGGGTTGGGAAGAAGCAAGTGATTCGCTTACAGTAAGTATTATTGCAATGCTTGTTATTGGTCCGTTAACAATAGGCGCCTACTATCTTGTTTTAAATGTAATCCGTGAGACTAGTGCTCGCATTGGTGATTTATTTAGATGGTTTAGCGATGGAAGTAAGCTTATGAAGTCGTTTTTAATATATTTACTAATGTATGTATACTTGATGCTATGGACATTACTTCTTATTATTCCGGGTATTATTAAATCATTTTCTTATTCTATGACGTATTTTATTTTGAATGATCGTCCAGAATACACAGCGAATCAAGCAATTACCGAAAGTCGCCGTATGATGAATGGACATAAAATGGATTACTTTTTACTATGCTTAAGTTTCCTGGGCTGGTTCATTTTAAGTATTATTACTTTAGGAATCGGTTTCTTATGGTTAGCACCTTATTTCTACGCGACATCGGCAGCATTTTATGAAGAGATTTCAAAAGAATATTATAAAAAAGAAGGTACTACTTTCTAATAAAACATCTAACCCATCTGTTCCCTATATTCTTTAGGGGATAGGTGGTTTGATTTTTCTTGAATTTGCACACAATTGTAGCAATAGAAGACTTTGATAAATTCGTTCTTTGTGAAGTGAATTTGTTAAGTAGTTTATAAATAAAAAAATGTTATTACTCAATTCAACGGGAGTAATAACATTTTTTTATTTAGTGCTGAAAGAATTAACGCCGCCTTATAAGGTAAAACAATCAAGATGATAAAGTAATAGGAAGATCTAAACTAGTAAATCCTATTCATGGATATATTAGGAATGAATATAAAAGTATAGATGTATAGTCAACTCTGTGTATTTGATGTTATCATATTGAATGATATGGAAATTTTTAATAGAAGAAGCAACTAACAATTTAAAGGTAGTGAAGCCTTTGTTGTATAAAGAAAATACTTAGTACTCCTCAACAAAGTTAAAAATAAGATACGTATTTATATAATTTTAGTAGAAAGGGGGTTTTAAAAAGGAATGAGTACAAGCATAACACGGCAAAAAATTTTATCTGCCGCTTCTCAAATTGTGCAATATAAAGGGGTTGCTAAATTAACCTTAGAAGCAGTAGCAAAAGAGGCAGGTGTAAGTAAAGGTGGATTATTGTATCACTTTTCAAATAAAGAAGCTTTAATAGAGGCTATGATACTCAAAGGGGTAGAGGATTATCAGGGTGCTATTCACAATAAAGTAGCAGAAGACTCAGAGAGGAAAGGAAGATGGGTTCGTTCTTTTGTAGAGGAAAGATTAAGTAATGAGAAAAGAACAGAAGAGTTGTGTAGTAGTATGATGGCAGCAATAATGCTAAAACCTGAATTACTTGAGCCATTACAACAAGCATTTCAGCAATTGCAAACTAAAATAGAAAATGATGAAATGGATTCTGTTTGTGCCACAATTATTAGATTAGCAGCTGATGGATTATGGTATTCGGAATGTTTAGGGGTTGGAAGAATAAGCCCCGAATTAAGAGAAAAAGTGATTCGAGCTCTTATCTCTGTTTCTTATAAATAGAATATATAAACTATATAATACAAAACAATTCACCGTTGGTTATTTAATCCAGTGTTGAATTGTTTTTTTATTAGAATAATAGAACAATTGTATAGAGTGTTGAATTAAAACCGTCCAGACGGTATAGTAATATTTGGTTCAAAAGGAAAATGAAACAAAAAAAGAATAAAAAATATTTTTAGCACACTATTCGAAAGGATAGGCCGCAAAGCTTAGAGTCTACGGTAATATATATTGTTTACTAAGATCGTCTGGTTGCACATTTGATGCAACCAGACGATCTTTTTTGTTATATAAATATAATAATTAAGGAGGAAAATATGCAAACGAATAGTACTAAAAGATACGTTTCAATGATTTCATTAGTTTTTCTAGTATTATTTTCGGTGCTGAATGTATGGGCTCCAGTGATTCAAGCTGCTGTGATGAAAAGTCCAGTAGATGAGATTAACATTTCCCGTACTGATGGCACGACATCTGAACCATATCAGGCTTCAGATGGTATGAAAGTAGAAGTGAAGTGGTCTGCTAAAGAACAGATAAAGAGTGGAGATCAATTCACAATTGATATGCCAAAAGAATTTCGAAAAGATCTTATGAATCTGAGTTTTCCTTTAAAAGATGCTGAAGGAAAAATAGTTGGTACATGTGATATGAAAAATGGTCTATTGACGTGTACTATGGGTGATTATGTAGATGGAAAGAATAACATTAAAGGTTCTTTATTCGTAGAATTCTATTTTGCTCTAGAAGCATATGATGGAGTCCAAAAAATCCCATTAGAATTTAACGTTGATGGCCAAATCGTAAATAAAGAAGTAAATGTAAGTAATACGACGGAGAGACCGAAGCCACAGCCCAATACGGATAATCTATTGAAGTGGGGTTCTTATAATCAAGAAGACCCTTCAATTGCAGAATGGCTTGTATATGTAAATGCAACTGGAACAGAAATGCAAGATCTTAAATTAACAGACACATTAGGACCTGGGCATGAGTTAATTACAGACAGCGTAGTATTAGAAGAGGCTGTATTTGAAGATGGTTATGCACCAACAAATATTAAGCCAGCAGATTTATCTGAAATTAAAATCAATGCAACGAAGACTGGATTTACAATTGATTTTCCAGACAGTTCAAAAGGTTATATTTTAAGATATAAAACAAAGATTACAAATCCTGCTGCAAAGCCTCATAAAAATACAGTGAAATTAGAAGGCAAAAATATTAAAACTGAAGAAAAAGTAGGACAAGTATTCGTAAGTGGTGGGGGAGGAACCGGTTCAGGCGACGATAATCCACCTAGTATTGATAAAAATATAGTTGATGAGAATGGTAAGCTTGTAGAGAATCAGCAGTTAGCGCAAATGGATCAACCTATTCAATATCAAGTTGGTATACATATACCAAACGATCCTCCTAAATACACATCTATGGTAATTAGTGATGATTTAGAAGATGTATTAGAAGTATTAGAGGCAAAAGTGTATGATCAAAATGGCCAAGATATTACTTCTAAAGGAACACTAAAGATAGATAAACAAAAAAGTGAAGTAACATTTACGTTCGGTGAGAGTTTTGACTATAAGTCATATGAAGACCAGATAATTAACTTGAATATTAAGGCGAAAATTAAAGCTGGTGCAGACTTATCTTCTTACGTAGATAAGAAGATTCCTAATAAAGCAGAATTACATTTTGATGATAAGAATTTAACATCGAATGAAGTAACTGTTACGCCGCCTGCACCTCCAAAAGACGGTACAGTATCTATTCATAAAATAGATGCTGAGGATTCGAACAAAGGTTTAAAAGGTGCCGAATTTGAAGTTCTAAACAGTGCAAATGAAGTTGTTGCAAAACTCAAAACGGACGAAAATGGTTTTTCAGCACCTCAAACTTTAGCTCCTGGGACGTATAAAGTTTATGAAAAAGTAGCACCTGAGGGATATCAAAAATTAAAAAGTCCATTAGAAGTTACACTTCAAGCTGGAGAAACAAAAACAATTGAAATTAAAAATACTATGCAAAAGGGTCAAATTGAATTAAAGAAAATTGATTCGGAAAATGGTGAAAAACCATTAGCAAATGCAGAGTTTGATATAGTAAAAGATGGTGTAGTAGTTGAACATATTGTTACAGATAAAGATGGTAAGGCAATCTCTAAACCGTTAGCACCAGGAAAATATATTTTAAAAGAAACGAAAGCGCCTGAAGGATACCAGTTAAAAGAAACAGAGTTCGAAGTAAATGTAACAGGGGACGGCATATTCCCAATAAAAGTAGAAAATGCAATGGTAGACAAGGGTAATGTAGAAATTACAAAAGTGGACAAAGAAAACGGTGCAGTATTAGCGGGTGTCGAATTTGAAGTCCAAAATGAGAAAAGTGAAGTAGTAAGAAAAGTAACAACAGATAAAGATGGAAAAGCAAACGTTTCAGATCTATCAGTAGGAAAGTACAAATTAGTAGAGACGAAAAGCTTACCAGGTTATAAGAAACTAACAGAACCAGTATCATTTGAGATTACAAAAGGTATGACGACAGTCCTATCATTGAAAGTAGAGAATGAGCAGTTAGACAAAGGTTCAGTAGAAATTACAAAAGTAGATAAAGAAAGTCAAAAAGTATTAGAAGGCGTAGTCTTCGAAGTGCAAGATGAAAAAGGTAAAGTGGTAAAAAAAGTAACGACAGATAAAGATGGAAAAGCGAATGTCTCAGACTTATCAGTAGGAAAATACAAATTAGTAGAGACGGAAAGCTTACCAGGTTACAAAAAATTAACAGAGCCAGTATCATTTGAAATCAAAAAAGGCATGATCGAGGTACTATCATTAAAAATAGAAAATGAAATGGTAGATACGGGAAATGTAGAGATAACAAAGATAGATAAAGATAATAAGGCACCGTTAGCGGGAGTAACGTTTGTTGTCCAAGATGAAAAGGGCAATGAGGTGAAAAAAGTAACGACAGATAAAGATGGAAAAGCAAATGTTTCAGATTTACCTGTAGGAAAGTATGAATTAGTAGAGGTAGAAAGTTTACCTGGTTATAAAAAGTTAGAAAAACCAGTATCATTTGAAATTAAAAAAGGTATGACGAAGTCTTTAACATTTACTGTAGAAAATGAAATGGTAGATACAGGGAATGTAGAAATCACAAAGATAGACAAAGATAGTAAAGCACCATTAGAAGGTGTTGTGTTTGAAGTACGTGATTCAAAAGGGAAAGTAGTTACTAAAGTAACAACGGATAAAGATGGAAAAGCAAATGCTTCAGATTTATCTATTGGAAAGTATGAGTTGGTGGAGGTAGAAACACCAGCCGGATACAAACCACTAGAAAAACCAATTTTATTCGAAATTGAAAAAGGTAGAGTTACAGCATTACAATTAACTGTAGAAAATGAATTAGTGGATACAGGAAATGTAGAAATTACAAAAGTAGACAAAGAAAATAAAGATGCTTTAGCTGATGCCGTATTTGAGATTCAAGACGAAGCAGGACAAGTAGTCGCTAAAATAACGACAGATAAAAAAGGGCACGCACAGGTTACTAATTTATCAGTTGGAACATACAAGTTGGTAGAGGTAAATGCACCAAAAGGATATAAGCAATTAGTAGATCCTATTACTTTCCAAATTGAAAAAGGTATGACAAAATCTCTTGCTTTAACAGTAGAAAACGAAATGTTAGACAAGGGTAATGTAGAAATTACAAAAGTAGATAAAGAAGGCCAAAAAGCATTAGCGGGCGTAGTCTTTGAAGTACAAGATGAAGCAGGCAAAGTAGTAACAGAAGTAACGACAGATAAAGATGGAAAAGCAAAAGTCTCAGACTTATCTGTAGGCAAGTACAAATTAGTAGAAAAAGCAGGCTTACCAGGTTACAAGAAGTTAACAGAACCAGTATCATTTGAAATCAAAAAAGGTATGACGGAAGTCTTATCATTGAAAGTAGAGAATGAGCAGTTAGATAAAGGTTCAGTGGAAATTACAAAAGTGGACAAAGAAAGTGGCGCAATATTAGCGGGCGTAATTTTCGAAGTGCAAGATGAAAAAGATAAAGTAGTAACAAAAGTAACAACAGATAAAGATGGAAAAGCAACAATTTCAGATTTATCAGTAGGGAAATATAAGCTAGTAGAGGTAGAAAGCTTACCAGGATACAAAAAACTAGCAAAACCAGTATCGTTCGAAATTAAAAAAGGTATGACAGAAGTCCTATCATTGAAAGTAGAGAACGAAAAGTTAGATAAAGGTTCAGTAGAAATTACAAAAGTAGATAAAGACAGTCAAAAAGTATTAGCAGGCGTAGTCTTCGAAGTGCAAGATGAGCAAGGCAAAGTAGTAACAGAAGTAACGACAGATAAAGAAGGAAAAGCAAAAATCTCAGACTTATCTGTAGGCAAGTACAAATTAGTAGAAAAAGCAGGCTTACCAGGATACAAAAAATTAACAGAACCAGTATCATTCGAAATTACAAAAGGTATGACGACAGTCCTATCAATAAAAGTAGAAAATGAGCAGTTAGATAAAGGCTCAGTAGAAATTACAAAAGTAGATAAAGACAGCCAAAAATTATTAGCAGGCGTAGTCTTTGAAGTTCAAGATGAGCAAGGCAAAGTAGTAACAGAAGTAACGACAGATAAAAGTGGAAAAGCAAACGTCTCAGACTTATCTGTAGGCAAGTACAAATTAGTAGAAAAAGCAGGCTTACCAGGTTACAAGAAGTTAACAGAACCAGTATCATTTGAAATCAAAAAAGGTATGACGGAAGTCTTATCATTGAAAGTAGAGAATGAGCAGTTAGACAAAGGTTCAGTGGAAATTACAAAAGTGGACAAAGAAAGTGGCGCAATATTAGCGGGCGTAATTTTCGAAGTGCAAGATGAAAAAGATAAAGTAGTAACAAAAGTAACAACAGATAAAGATGGAAAAGCAAACGTTTCAAATTTATCAGTAGGGAAATATAAGCTAGTAGAGGTAGAAAGCTTACCAGGATATAAAAAACTAGCAAAACCAGTATCGTTCGAAATTAAAAAAGGTATGACGGAAGTTTTATCAATAAAAGTAGAGAACGAACTGCTAGATAAAGGATCAGTAGAAATTACAAAAGTAGATAAAGACATTCAAAAAGTATTAGAAGGCGTAGTCTTCGAAGTGCAAGATGAAAAAGGAAAAGTAGTAACGAAAGTAAAAACAGATAAAGAAGGAAAAGCAAAAATCTCAGATTTATCAGTAGGAAAATACAAATTAGTAGAGAAAGAAAGCTTACCAGGTTACAAGAAGTTAACAGAAACAGTATCATTCGAAATCAAAAAAGGTATGACGGAAGTCTTATCATTAAAAGTAGAGAATGAACTAGTAGACAAAGGTTCAGTAGGAATTAAAAAAGTAGATAAAGACAGTCAAAAAGTATTAGAAGGCGTAGTCTTCGAAGTACAAGATGAGCAAGGTAAAGTAGTAACAGAAGTAACGACAGATAAAGAAGGAAAAGCAAAAATCTCAGACTTATCTGTAGGTAAGTACAAATTAGTAGAAAAAGCAGGCTTACCAGGCTATAAAAAACTAACAGAACCAGTATCGTTTGAAATCAAAAAAGGTATGACAGAAGTCCTATCATTAAAAATAGAAAATGAAATGGTAGATACGGGAAATGTAGAAATCACAAAGATAGATAAAGATAATAAGGCACCGTTAGCAGGTGTAGTTTTTGAAGTACAAGACGAACAAGGAAAAGTAGTAACGAAAGTAACGACAGATAAAGAAGGAAAAGCAAAAATCTCAGACTTATCAGTAGGAAAATACAAGCTAGTAGAAGTAGAGAGCTTACCGGGTTACAAAAAATTAGAAAAGCCTGTACCATTTGAAATTAAAAAAGGTATGACAAAATCTCTAGCGTTCACTGTAGAAAATGAAATGGTAGATACGGGGAATGTTGAAATCACAAAAATAGATAAAGACAGTAAAGCAGCATTAGAAAATGTTGTATTTGAAGTACGTGATTCAAAAGGGAAAGTAGTTACTAAAGTAAAAACGGATAAAGATGGAAAAGCAAACGTTTCAGATTTATCTATTGGGAAATATGAGCTGGTAGAAGTAGAAACACCAGCCGGATACAAACCGCTTGAAAAACCAATTTCATTTGAAATTGAAAAAGGCAGAGTAACAGCATTACAATTAACTGTCGAAAATGAATTAGTGGATACAGGAAATGTAGAAATTGCAAAAGTAGACAAAGAAAATAAAGATGCTTTAGCTGATGCAGTATTTGAGATTCAAGATGAAGCAGGACAAGTGGTTGCTAAAATAACGACAGATAAAAAAGGACACGCACAAGTTACTAATTTATCAGTTGGAACATACAAGTTGGTAGAAGTAAAAGCACCAAAAGGATATAAGCAATTAGTAGATCCAATTACTTTCCAAATTGAAAAAGGTATGACAAAATCTCTTGCTTTAACAGTAGAAAACGAAATGCTAGACAAGGGTAACGTAGAAATTACAAAAGTAGATAAAGACAGTCAAAAAGTATTAGAAGGCGTAGTCTTCGAAGTACAAGATGAGCAAGGCAAAGTAGTAACAGAAGTAAAAACAGATAGAGAAGGAAAAGTAACAATTTCAGATTTATCAGTAGGTAAGTATAAATTAGTAGAAAAAGAAAGTTTACCAGGATACAAAAAACTAACAGAACCAGTATCATTCGAAATTAAAAAAGGTATGACGGAAGTTTTATCATTGAAAGTAGAGAATGAATTATTAGACAAAGGTTCAGTAGAAATTACAAAAGTGGACAAAGAAAGTGGCGCAATATTAGCGGGCGTAACTTTCGAAGTGCAAGATGAAAAAGGAAAAGTAGTAACAAAAGTAACAACAGATCAAGATGGAAAAGCAAAAATCTCAGATTTATCAGTAGGAAAGTATAAATTAGTAGAGAAAGAAAGTTTACCAGGATACAAAAAACTAACAGAACCAGTATCATTCGAAATTAAAAAAGGTATGACGAAAGTTTTATCATTGAAAGTAGAGAATGAACTGTTGGACAAAGGTTCAGTAGAGATCACAAAAGTGGACAAAGAAAGTGGCACAGTATTAGAAGGTGTAACATTCGAAGTTCAAGATGAAAAAGGAAAAGTAGTAACAAAAGTAACGACAGATAAAGAAGGAAAAGTAAAAATCTCAGATTTATCAGTAGGAAAGTATAAATTAGTAGAGAAAGAAAGTTTACCAGGCTACAAAAAACTAACAGAACCAGTATCATTCGAAATTAAAAAAGGTATGACGGAAGTCTTATCACTAAAAGTAGAGAACGAACTATTAGACAAAGGTTCAGTAGAAATTAAAAAAGTAGATAAAGACAGTCAAAAAGTATTAGAAGGCGTAGTCTTCGAAGTACAAGATGAGCAAGGAAAAGTAGTAACAGAAGTAAAAACAGATAAAGAAGGAAAAGCAAAAATCTCAGACTTATCTGTAGGAAAGTACAAATTAGTAGAGAAAGAAAGTTTACCAGGCTATAAAAAGCTAACAGAACCAGTATCATTCGAAATTAAAAAAGGTATGACAGAAGTCTTATCATTGAAAGTACAGAATGAACAGCTAGACAAAGGTTCAGTGGAAATTACAAAAATGGCTGCTGAAAGCAAGAATATATTAGCAGGAGCTGTGTTTGAAGTTCATGATGAAAAAGGTAAAATAGTCGCGAGAGTAACAACAGATAAAGATGGAAAAGCAAAAGTCTCAGATCTATCTGTAGGTAACTACACACTAGTAGAAGTAGAAGCACCAAAAGGATATGAAAAATTAACTAATCCAATTCCATTTGAAATTACAAAAGGAATGATAAGTTCAGTTCAATTAGAAGTATTAAACGAATTGAGTCATTTAGCACCACCAGGTCCAGAAAAACCAGATCCAGAAAAACCGGAAAAACCAGATCCAGAGAAGCCTGGAACAACAGATCCAGAGAAGCCTGGAACAACAGATCCAGAGAAACCTGGAACAACGAATCCAGAGAAGCCTGGAACAACGAACCCAGAGAAGCCTGGAACAACGAATCCAGAGAAACCTGAAAAAGAATTACCGAAGACAGGGCAGAAAATGCCTGTGGAACCATATATGGGAGCACTTCTTGTAATGATGAGTTTTGGATTACTCGTATTAGGTAGAAAAAAGCAAGGATAATAAAAGTGAAAAGGTATCCTCAAAGTATTTGAGGATACCTTTTTTATATTATTTGGCATAAAAAAAGCATCTAGCAAAAGAATTAGCTGCAAATAAAAAACACAAGGGAAGATAAATGTCTTCCCGCTTCACGAATGTGCTTATTTCAAAAAAAGTATAAAAACTAGCTTTATTATATATATTTGATGTGTAAAGGTATGGAAGGAAAAGGTTATACGTTTTCGTAGTGTTTTGTTGAAAAAAGAGCAATCTATGTAATTAATTTTAACGATTTAGGAAATAAGTCCGGTTCTTAAAGCGTTTGAAGAGCGATAGTCCAATAGTAGGTGGGAGATGAAATTAGGGTTGGAATCTTATTGGATCTTAAAATGTGGAAGGGGAAAATAATGTAAAAAAACTATTGTATGTTTAAAAACCTTATGTTACATTTGTGTTACAAGAGAGTTACGAATCGTGACTTTTGTTACGGTTTGTTTTCTGTTGCTTTTCGGTATGTTACAGATTATAGTTTGTATTCCAATTAGCTGAGAATGTTTAAAGCTGAAGGAATAGCAAACTATAAACGAAAAATGATTTTTCTATGTGTATAAGAGTGTGTGTAGTAAAGATTCTGAGTAAGGGCTTTATTAAAATTCCTTTCTGTCTTAAAAGAAGAAGAAAACCAACTACCAACTATTTAGGAGTTTTAAGTAATGATAGTAAATGAAATGTACAGTACATATTTACTTTCAGTCTAATTACTACACAGACTTTTATACATATGATGTTATTGTTTTAGTTATATATAGGGGGAGAGAAAATGAGAAAGTTATTAACGGTAATTGGACTTACGTTTTTAATGCTAGCTGGATGTAGTAATGGGGATTTTGACAAAGCAATGGATGAAGGGAAGACCGCGTTAACGAATAAAGAATATAAAAATGCTTTATCATCATTTGAACGAGCATTAGATGAGAAAAAAGATGATTCAGATGCAAAAGTGCTTGTAGAACAAACGAAAGTAATGATTGAAGCAGTGAAGTTAAAAGAAGAAACAAAGGTAGAAGAATCAATCAAGTCATTTGAAAAAGTAGAGAACATGAAGAATGGAAATAATACGCTTATAAAACAAGCCAAGGAAGAACGAACAGCATTAGTAGCGATCTTAGAACAAAAAAAGAAGTATGAAGAGCAACTGACAAAAAGTGAAGAGTTAATAAGTAAGAAAAATTATACAGAAGCGAAAGAGATATTAAATAAGGTAGTTTCAGAAACAAAAGATAACAAGAACCTTGAAGAATATAATAAAAAGGCTTTAGGATTAATCACTAAAATTGGTGAAGAGGAAAAAACTGCAAAGAGTGTAACGACAGCAGCGAAGGCACAAAAAAATGATGCAGTAACGAGTCAAAAGGTAGCGACAGAAAAGAACCAAAAAGCAGAGACAGAAAAAAATCAAAAGGCAGTAACAGAAAAGAACCAAAAAGCAGAGACAGAAAAAAATCAAAAGGCAGTAACAGAAAAGAACCAAAAAACAGAGACAGAAAAGAATCAGAAGGTAGTAACAGAAAAGAACCAAAAAGTAGAGACAGAAAAGAATCAAAAGGTAGAGACAGGAAAGAATCAAGATGCATTTACTTTTGAGAAAGCTAAAGAATATATCAAAAAAGAATATAAAGAAGAATATAATTACACGCTAGAGGATACGCAAGTAGAAAATGGAAAGAAATATTATCAAATTAGAGTGCGTACGACATATAAAATAGAAGGTGCAGCTGGAGCAGGATTTACTGGAGTATTCAAGGTGTTCGAAGATGGTACAATTGTTGAAATGCACTAAATTGATGAAAAAGGTATCCTCAAAGTATTTGAGGGTACCTTTTTAGCATAAAAAAAAGCATCTAGCAAAAGTACTAGATGCAAATAAAAACACAAGGGAAGATAAATGTCTTCCCGTTTCCCGTAAGTAATTATATCAAAAAAATTATAAAAAACTAGCTTTATTTTTAATATAATGAATGTGTGAGGCTATGATGTTGTAGGATTACATTGTTTTCATAGTGTTTTTTATTAAAAGGAGTGAATTATAGTGCTCGAAGTAAAATTTTATGATTGGAAAAAACAACGTCCTAAAAAACATTATTTGCGTGTGCATGAAATTAGGATTTTTGAGTTAATTTTCTCAAAGAAAATTAACGAGTTTGAAATGGGATTAGGAGAGATTGAGCAAGTTACTGTCTATTGTTTAGCTAATGAAAATACTGATATTTCATATAAAGTGAATAGAGATTTAGGTGAAATTTGTGTATATGCTCCTTACGATTTTATGGGATTTTTAACACGTGATTCAGTTGAAGAGAAATACAATGAGTTTTGTAAATTAGTACATCAATATGTTATTCCCGGACTTGAAGAAAACTCTACTCTCTCACCATCTATTGTTAGAGAGTATGTCGAAGAGTCTTTGGGAGAAATTGTGAAACAAAACTACGAAGGGATATTTTTAGTAGGGAAGACACCTAAAAAAAGCCCAAGCCGTAAGAAGATAGCGATATTAAAAGGAATTCATCGTGTTAAAGGTTTCCAACTACGATGTGAGGTGTACGATGAAAAGGGTTTAAAGATTCGCGATCAATTATTGGTGGAAGAGGTAGGTAACGAAATGGTGTATTCAAGATTTTTAGGCACATTAAAATGGGAAAGTGAAAATTTAATTGTGGTCAAATCAAAATCTAGTAGTTGGAAAGAAGAAATTTATATTTAATAATAAAGCTATTATAGAAGAAATGATTTGTAGAAAGAAGAGATGCTATTGCTTCTTCTTTCTTTATGTGTATTCGATTAATGAAGGGAATTTTAAAGAAATGCTCGACACAATGTAAGGAACTATAATTTTACAAAACTGTATATAACAACTAATATATAATTAATAAATTCATATAATTGGAGTGATGAGATGCAGCCGTTAGAAAAGGAGATTCATTCTAATATGCTTAAAGTGTGGAGAATTCACGCTTTAATTGGAGCGGCAGTTATACTAGCAGTCGTAATTGCGTATTTCTTTTTTATGATTAATTTTAATTGGTGGGGCTGGTTGTTTGGATTGTTAGTAGCAGGCGCTATTACCTTTATCCCACTTGATTATTTTGTGTTTCCGAATTTACGCCAGCGTTATTATAGTTACAGATTAAATGAAGAAGAGATTGAGATTCAAAAGGGAATGTTCGTTGTAAAACGCGTACTTATTCCGATGATCCGCGTGCAGCACGTAACGATTGAGCAGGGGCCAATTATGAGAAAGTATAATTTAGCAGAATTACATATTTCAACAGCGGCAACTTCTCATAGTATTCCTGGTTTAACGAAAGAAGAAGCAGAGCAGTTGAAAAGACAAATTGGAGAGCTTGCGAAAGTGAGTGATGAGGGTGTATAAGAGGCAACATCCGATCACGATATTATTAGGTATTAGGATTTTCAGTTTATTTCCACTTATTATCCTTGTTATGTTTAAACCTGAAGAACAAGTGAAACCCTGGTATTTATTTTATCTTTTCATCTTGTTTATTATATTCATTATGGCGATATTTTCAGCTGTAAAATGGTATTTCAAAGTATACTGGGTTGAAAATAATATTTTACATATAAAACACGGTGTTTTTGTGAAGAAGGAAAGTTATTTAAATAAAGATCGTGTGCAAAACATTAGTACATCTTCTAATGTCATTTATCAAATGCTTGGGCTTACGAAATTAAATATAGAAGTAGCGGGCGGCGGTAGTGAGCCGGAAGTGATGTTAGCTGGTATTAAAGAAGATGAAGCGAAGGAACTGATTGCCTTATTAAATAAAAAAAGAAGCGCTGCGAGTGAAGAAGTACCCATGGCAGAAGAAAGTAAGACGATTTATCAGTTAACGATGAAAGAGATTTTAGTAGCTTCCATTACGTCTGGTAGATTCGGATTAGTGTTTTCTGGATTACTTCTTATTTACACAGAGTTTAATCAATTTCTTCCAGAATGGCTCATAAATAAAGTGGAAGCGTATGTGATGGATAACGGTGTATATGAATTAATCGTTATGGCCGCGATTTTAATGGCGGTTTCGTGGGTCGTTTCGACAGCTGGTTATGCGCTAAAATATGCGAACTTTAAAATAGAGCGAAACGGAAATGAAATTCGTATTGTGCAAGGGTTATTTGATAAGAAAGAGTTTGTCTTAAAGCTCCACCGCATTCAAGCAATTACTGTGAAAGAAGGAATTCTCCGCCAGCCTTTCGGTTATTGCTCTGTCGAAGTGGAAGTCATTCAAAGTATAGAAGCGGCAGGGAATGAAGTGATGTTACATCCTTTTATGAAGAAAAAAGATGTACAGCAGCTACTTGCCTATTTACAGTTGCCATATGAAATAGAAGAGGAAATCGTTCATTTACCGAAGGCTGCATTACGCCGTTACGTCGTAATGGGCTGGATTACAAATGCTGTGCCAATCGCTGGTGCGAGTATATATTTTAAACAACATACTGCGTTGTTCGTTCTTATACCGCTATTTATTGTATTTACAATACTTGCATACGCTAGATATAAAAGTGGTGGATATATGATACGAGACAATCAGTTAGTAATGGTGCACCGAGGTCTCGCGAAATATACAGGGATCATGCGAAGAAGGCATATTCAAGTGGTCGGATACAATCAATCTTATTTTCAAAAGAAAGACGAGTTATGTACAGCTGCTGTAGCGGTGGCGGGACATGGTTATGAAGTGAAGCATATGCGAAAAGAAGACGAGCTTCGCATATATAATTGGTACAAAGAAAAAGGAAACACCAGTGTGTAATGGTGTTTCCTTTTTGTGTGTCGTCATTTGTCGATAAGTCGATATATTCGAAAAATCGCTAATATAATTTCATGTACCGAGGTCTCTAAACTCCGAAAATTAAACTAACACATCAAAAGTAGTCACGAACGACGGGCGAGAGAAAATACTTTTTTGCTGTTCTGCATGTGGATGCGCTTGTGCTTGTGCTTGTGCTTGTCCTTGTCCTTCTGCTTGTGCAGGGCGTTTTTTATGAGTGTTTTCGAATGAACGTGATTCTGTCCAGTCTTTAAAGTTTTGCTCAGTTTCCCACATCGTTAAGATGACATATGTATCATTACTTAATGGGCGAAGAACACGGATTGCTTGGAAGCCAGGCTCATTTTCGATTAGACCAGCACGGTTTTTAAAACGGTTTTCAAATACAGGGCGACCTTCGTCTGTTACAGAAATGTTGTTACAAACGATGTAGCCAGATTGTCCTTTAAATTCTCCAACAGCGTCTAATACGTCATACTGAAGTGTCGATTCTACAGATTCTTCAGTATTTTCTTTATAAAACATATCTTTTTCGTTATTTTTTGCAGTGAAATGTGCTTGTTCTAGAGGTGTTTCGTATGAAATAATAGCCTTCATTTTAATGCCCCCTTTATGGTTTGTCTCTATTATATCAATTCTCTTAAAAAACTTCGAAGATTATATACATAAAGATACTTCTTTTTCAAATAATAAATGTACCATCATTTGGAAAGAAGGCCGATGTATGAAGAAAGCAAAGTGGACTGTATTAGGCGGGGTAGCAACGTTCGTAGTAGCGATTGTACTCTATAAACTTATTGTGTTAACTGGTGGCTATATGATGGATGAAAAGCAGCTTGTTTTCCACTCTTCATCACGTATCGTTGACCAGAAAGGAAAAGAAATTACGAAGTTATATGTAGAGAATAGAGAGCTCGTGCCGATTGAAGAAATTCCAAAGTACGTGCAGCAAGCATTTATTGCTGTGGAAGATTCTCGTTTTTATGAGCATCAAGGAATTGATTACCCTTCTATATTTCGGGCGCTTTATAAAGACGCGTTAGCTGGAGAGAAGGTAGAAGGCGGTAGTACGATTACGCAGCAACTAGCTAAAAACGTCTTTTTAACTCGCGAAAAAACATTTACGCGTAAATTGAAAGAGGTCGCAATTTCTCTTCAATTAGAGCAAAAATATACGAAGCAGCAAATTCTTGAAATGTATATGAACCATATTTATTTCGGTCATGGGGCATATGGTATTCAAGCGGCAGCAAAGTTGTATTTTAATAAAAATGTAGAAGATTTAACAGTGGAAGAGGGAGCTATGCTTGCAGGGCTTCCGAAAGCGCCAAATGGCTATTCACCGTACTTATCCCTAGAAAAGAGTAAAGGGCGCCGTGATCTTGTTTTGTCACTTATGCATAAACAAGGCTATTTAACAGCGGAAGATAGTGTTCGTTACCAAGGGAAAACAATAGCTCTTTATAAAAATTCAGATGAACGTGAACTCGCATATATGCCGTATATCGATATGGTTATAGATGAAGCGGCGCGTTTATATGGTTTATCGCATCAAGAAGTACTGCGCGGAGGATATACGTTTGTCGTACCGATGGATGAAAAAGTTCAAAAGGTAGCATATAACCAGTTTCAAGATGCGAGAAATTTCCCTGGTAAAGAAAACGGGGCGCAAGGTGCATTTTTATTAATGGATAATCAGACTGGCGGAATTAAAGCCGCGATTGGCGGAAGAGAGTATGTTCCGAGAGGGCTTAATCGCGTTTTTGCAAAGCGGCAGCCTGGTTCTGTTTTAAAGCCACTTATCGTATATGGACCTGCACTTGAGACGAAGAAATATAATCCATATTCTTTATTAACGAATGAAAAAAGTTCGTTTGAAGGTTATGAACCTCGAAATTATAATCATGAGTATACGAAAGAGATGACGATGTACGATGCGGTATTAGAATCAGCAAATGTGCCAGCTGTATCTTTATTAAATGAATTAGGGGTAGATGAGGGAAAGCAATATTTAGAGAAAGGGAATGTTCATATTGCGGACTCAGGTTTAAGCACAGCACTTGGCGGGCTAAAAAATGGTGTGTCTCCATTTGATCTTGTCAAAATGTACCGATCTTTTTTAGCAAACGGGAATATTATCGAACCGCACGTTATTGATAAAGTATTAAATAGACACGGGGCAGTCATTGGAGAGTCATCAAAAGCTGAAACGAAAGTCTTTTCAAAGCAAACGGCATGGTATATGACAAAGATGCTTGAAGGAGTTGTGAAAGAAGGTACGGCGAAAGCTGGCGTATATAATGGAGCTTTAGCTGGAAAAACAGGCACAACTTCATTGCCAAATGATGACAATGGTGCGCGTGATATGTGGTTCGTTGGATATACACCGAATTTAGTAGGTGCAGTTTGGATTGGCTATGACCGCACCGATAAAGAGCATCAATTACAAGATGGAAATGCATCTGCAACGATGTTATTTAAAAAGATTTTAACGAAAGCAAACATACAAGATAAAGCGAGTTTTCATAGGCCAAAAGGTGTTGAAACAATTGGACTGCCAATTCGTTTAGATAAGATTCAAAACGTGGAAGCAAAACTAGCATTTAGTCCTTTCGGTTTATTTGCAATGAAACTAAGCTGGACGCCGCTTCCTGATGAGCGAATTATGTATCGGATTTATAAAGTTGAAAAAGGAATTCATACTCACGTTGGAACGGCAAAAGGAACAGGGAAATATGAGGAGAAGTTTATTAATATATTCTCAAAACCAAGTTTTTACGTTGTGCCATATAACACACAAACGAACCGTGAAGGAGAAAAGTCAAAAGTAGCTAAACCGTAGTTTTTCTCTGTGCTATAATAAGAATGTTGTGAAAATAGTAAACGTTTTTACGAACGTTTGTGTCAATTTAATGAACAACGTACATAATGTTATGCATTTTGTTTTTACAAGCTGTATAGTAAAAAAAGATAAATATCGGAATAGAGCATATTTAAAGAAAAAGCATTGGTAAGGAAGGGAGCTAGGGTCTTGGTAAGAACTATAAATGAGACATTTTTAAAAGCATGTAGGGGGGAACGTACAGAGTATGTACCAGCATGGTATATGCGTCAAGCAGGTCGTTCACAGCCGGAATATAGAAAGATAAAAGAGAAATATTCTTTATTTGAAATTACACATAATCCAGAGTTGTGCGCTTACGTTACAAAGTTGCCAGTTGATCAATATAACGTAGACGCAGCAATTCTTTATAAAGATATTATGTCACCACTACCTGCAATTGGTGTTGATGTGGAAATTAAATCTGGCATTGGTCCAGTTATCGATAGTCCAATCCGTTCTTTACAAGACGTAGAAAAATTAGGGGAAATCAATCCAGAAGATGACGTACCTTACATACTAGATACAATTCGTTTATTAACGACAGGAATGTTAGATGTACCGTTAATCGGTTTTTCAGGAGCTCCATTTACGTTAGCGAGCTATATGATTGAAGGCGGTCCTTCTCGTAACTATCATAATACGAAAGCGTTTATGTATGCAGAGCCGAAAGCTTGGTTCGCTTTAATGGATAAGCTTGCAGATATGGTTATTACATATTTAAAAGCGCAAATTAATGCAGGAGCAAAAGCGGTTCAAATTTTCGATTCTTGGGTTGGAGCAGTAAATGTAGCGGATTACCGTATATTTATTAAACCAGCGATGGAGCGTATTTTTGCAGAAGTTCGCCCGATGGGTGTTCCAATGATTATGCACGGCGTAGGTGCTGCACATTTAGTGAATGAATGGCACGACTTACCGCTTGATGTAGTAGGTTTAGATTGGCGCTTACCGATTGAAGAAGCACGCGCACGTGGTGTTCACAAGGCGGTACAAGGAAATATGGATCCTTCATTCTTATTAGCACCTTGGCCTGTTATTGAAGAACATGTAAAAGGTATTTTAGATCAAGGGATGAAGCAGCCAGGTTATATCTTTAACTTAGGTCACGGCGTATTCCCAGAAGTAAATCCAGATACATTAAAACGCTTAACTACATTTATTCATGAGTATTCTAAAGAACAGTTAGCGAAGTAAAGGAGATTGTCTGTATGAAAAAGAAAATTGGTTTGCTTGTAATGGCATACGGAACGCCATATAAAGAAGAAGATATTGAACGTTACTATACACATATTCGCAGAGGAAGAAAGCCAAGTCCTGAAATGCTAGAAGATTTAACAGAGCGTTACCGTGCAATTGGTGGTATTTCTCCTTTAGCTACTATTACATTAGAGCAAGCTAAAAAGTTAGAGACGCGTTTAAATGAAATACAAGATGAAGTAGAGTACCACATGTATCTTGGTTTAAAAC
This sequence comes from Bacillus sp. SRB_331, assembly GCF_003264175.1. NCBI lineage: Bacteria > Bacillati > Bacillota > Bacilli > Caryophanales > Bacillaceae > Bacillus > Bacillus sp. SRB_331. The sequence goes on from NZ_NADV01000009.1 coordinate 78,802, forward strand.
ATATTGAACCGTTCATTGAAGATGCAGTACAAGCTATGCATAAAGATGGAATAGAAGATGCAATTGCACTCGTTCTTGCCCCTCACTATTCTACTTTTAGCGTGAAGTCGTATGTAGGACGAGCGCAAGAAGAAGCAGGAAAACTTGGAAACTTAACAATTCACGGCATCGATAGCTGGTATAAAGAACCGAAATTTATTCAGTATTGGGTCGATGCAGTGAAAGGTATATATAACGGTATGTCAGAAGCAGAACGTGAAAAAGCAGTGTTAATCGTATCTGCACATAGCTTACCAGAAAAAATTATCGCACTCGGCGATCCATACCCGGATCAATTAAACGAAACAGCTGACTATATTGCACGTGGTGCTGAAGTAGCAAACTATACAGTAGGTTGGCAAAGTGCCGGAAATACACCAGATCCTTGGATTGGTCCAGATGTACAAGATTTAACGAGAGAATTAAATGAAAAGTACGGCTACAGTTCATTCGTATATGCACCAGTTGGATTTGTTGCGGAACATTTAGAAGTTTTATATGACAATGACTTTGAGTGTAAAGTGGTAACGGATGAAATTGGCGCGAAATATTATCGTCCAGAAATGCCAAACGCATCGGACGCATTTATCGACTGTTTAGCAGATGTTGTATTAAAGAAAAAAGAATCTGTAATGTAAGTAGAAAGGGGGAGCTTACTTGAGGAAAAAAGTTGTGATCATCGGCGGTGGCATCACAGGATTGACAACAATGTATAACTTACAAAAAGAAATTCGTGAAAAAAACTTGCCGATAGATGCATTGCTTATAGAAGCGTCCGGTAAACTTGGCGGGAAAATTCAAACCGTTCTAAAAGATGGATTTACAATTGAACGTGGCCCTGATTCTTTCTTAGCAAGAAAAGAGAGCGCAGCTAAATTAGTGAAAGAATTAGGACTTGGCGATGAACTTGTAAATAATAAGGCCGGTCAATCGTTCGTTCTCGTAAACAATCGGTTACATAAAATGCCGAGCGGTTCAATGATGGGAATTCCAACGCAAATTACGCCGTTTCTATTTTCCGGATTGTTCTCCCCAATTGGTAAACTAAGAGCTGGTTTTGACTTATTAATGCCTAGATCAAAACCAGTTTCTGATCAATCACTCGGGCAGTTTTTCAGGCATCGCCTTGGAAATGAAGTCGTTGAAAATTTAATTGAGCCATTATTATCTGGTATTTATGCAGGGGATATTGATGAAATGAGTTTAATGTCAACATTCCCTCAAATTTATCAAATTGAACAGGAGCACCGTAGTATTTCACTCGGTATGCGTACGCTCGCTCCAAAGCAAGAGAAGGCTGAATTGAAAAAAGGAATATTTAAAACTGTGAAAACCGGTTTAGAATCTATAGTAGAATCTCTTGAAACGAAGATTCCTAATGATATGGTAATGAAGGGAACTCGTATCGAAAAGGTTGCAAAACTTGGTGATAGTTATACGATTACGCTTAGTAACGGAAAAGAAATGGAAGTAGACGCGATTGTAGTTGCGACGCCGCATAAAGTATTGCCATCTATGTTTGCGCAGTATAAGCAGTTTCGTTTCTTCCGTAACATTCCGTCTACATCAGTTGCAAACGTGGCACTTGCTTTCCCAAAGTCTGCAATTCAGCGTGATATTGATGGTACCGGATTTGTCGTATCAAGAAATAGTGATTATACAATTACAGCGTGTACGTGGACACACAAAAAATGGCCACATACAACGCCAGAAGGAAAAACGCTTCTTCGCTGTTATGTCGGACGCCCAGGTGATGAAGCGATTGTCGAACAAACTGACGAAGAAATTGTACAGCTCGTATTAGAGGACTTACAAAAGACAATGGATATTACAGAGGATCCAGAGTTTACAATTGTAAGCCGCTGGAAAGAAGCGATGCCTCAATATACAGTAGGCCATAAAGAGCGAATGAAGAAGCTCACAACATTTATGGAGGAAGAATTGCCAGGTGTGTATTTGGCAGGTAGTTCTTACGCTGGTTCTGGTCTTCCGGCTTGTATTGAGCAAGGTGAGTTAGCGGCGAAACGTGTGTTATTTCATTTAGAGAAAGTAATGGAGACTAAATTAGTCGCACATTAAAATATTTCAAACAAAACGCCTTCAATTATATTGAAGGCGTTTTGTTTATTGGATAAAATACCTTTAGTCAATAAACCTATATAAGTTATTTTGTATTATAGTTTGAAAACTTGTAAATTAAATAAATTTTGTGTAAAACTTGTCGAAATATAGTTCTATATAACGAATCATTTGATATGATAGAAATGTTGAGAAAATATGAAATAGGGAGAGGGAAATGGCTGTGAAGAAATTATTAAGTGTCTTTTTATCATTGATGTTATTGCTTTCATTTACTGGAACTTTAGCGCAGGCGGAAGAAACTACTTCTATGTCAGTAGAAAAAGCAATTCAAGTATTTAAGCAACAAGGGAAAACGAAGGGGATAGTGGAAGGATATATCGTTGGGTATACGCAAAGTCCTTCTAAATACACGAAAGATCCGGCTAAGTTTGACGACACAAACGTGGCAATTGCCGATTCGCCAAACGAAACGAATCCAGACAAAATCATGCCTGTTCAATTGCCAAAAGGCGATGTGAGATCGGCAGTAAATGTGAAAGACCATCCTGAAAATATCGGGAAGAAAGTTAGGTTGACAGGGACGCTTGAGTTATATTTCGGTAGCCCAGGTTTAAAATCAGTAACAGCTCATAAGTTTCAAGGAGAAGAACAAAACCGCGTTAGCGATGTAGTGGCATCACCAAATGGTGGGGAAGTTGCAAAAGGAACAGCAGTAACATTAACAACGAATACAGAAGGAGCAACAATCTACTATACGTTAGATGGCTCTAATCCTACAAATAAAAGTGTTCGTTATAACGGACAAATTGTAGTAAATGAAAATAGTGTAGTGAAAGCAATCGCTGAAAAAGAAGGGCTTACTTCTTCAGCAGTTTCGACATTTTCATTTATAATCGTAACAAATGAACCAGTTCGTATTCATGATATTCAAGGGAAATCACATATTTCTCCTTACAATGGGAAGAAAGTAAACAATGTGGAAGGCGTTGTCACAGCGCTTGATAAAAATGGTTTTTATATAGAAGATAATCAGCCGGATAATGATCCAGCTACTTCTGAAGGTATTTACGTATACAAAAAAGATGCGAATGTAGCAGTAGGAGATCTTGTCCAAGTTGATGGAGAAGTAGAAGAATATGTTGGACCTGGATATGCAGAAAGGTTTGACACAGATTTAACGACGACGGAAATTAAAGCGAGCCGCGTTGCTGTAATCGCAAAAGATCAACCTTTACCAGCGCCGATTGTATTAGGAGAAAACGGTGTAAAAATCCCTGATCAAATTATTGATAATGATGCGTTCGGTCTATTTGATCCAAATGAAGATGCAATCGACTTTTATGAAAGTGTAGAAGGTATGCGCGTTACGATGCCAACACCAAAAATTATCGCTCCGCAGAAAAACGGTAATTTATATGTAACAGTAAAAAATGGCGGAGATAAAGTAGTAACGAAGTATGGTACACCTTTATTAGATAAAGAGCAATTAAACCCAGAACGTCTTTCTGTAAAAGTACCTCGTGATTATGTCGCGAAAGTAGGGGATACGTTCACTGGAGATATAACAGGCGTAGTAGGATATGACTACGGTTCGTACCGCATTTCGCCAGTAACGGAATTACCATCTGTAGTGGACGGCGGATTTAAGCAAGTAGGGGCAAATATTCAGCCGCGTCTTGATAAGTTAACAGTTGCTACATATAACATTGAAAACTTCTCAGCGAACAAAAAAGAAACAACAGATGAAAAAGTAAAAGCGTTAGCTTATTCTATTAAATATAATTTAAAAATGCCTGATATTATCGGTGTACAAGAGATGCAAGATAATAATGGAGCAATCAATGACGGTACGACTGATGCATCTTTAAGCGCAAAACGTATCATTGATGCTGTATTAGAAATTCGTGGACCGAAGTATGAGTATGTAGAAATTGCGCCGAACAACAATCAAGACGGCGGGGCACCTGGAGCGAATATTCGCGTCGGTTTCTTCTATAACCCATCTCGTGTGAAATTAGCGACAGTACCGAAGTTACTAGATAAAAATGTAGTTCGTATTGGAGACGAAAATCCTTTATTTGAAAGTACACGTAAACCGTTAGCTGCAGAATTTACATTCCAAGGACAAAACGTTGTTGTCATTTCAAATCACTTAAACTCAAAACTAGGAGATGCAACGCCATTTGGAAAAGTGCAGCCGCTCGTATTAAAGAGTGAAGAAAAACGAGTTCAATTAGCACAAGAAGTGAATCATTTCGTACAAGTTATCCAAGAAAAGAATACAAATGCACCAGTTGTTGTATTAGGTGATATGAATGACTTTGAATTCTCTAAACCTTTAGAAGCACTAGAGGGAACGATATTAAAAGATATGTTAAACACAGTGCCGAAAGAGAACCGCTACACGTACATTCATGAAGGTAACGCACAAGTGCTAGATCATATTTTAGTAACGAATAACATCGCACCGCACACAATTGTAGACCCTGTACACTTAAACTCAAACATTATGAAAGAACATGGACGTGTAAGTGACCACGATCCAGTACTTGTTCAAATTGATTTGAAGAAGGCTTCTTAAATAGTCGAGAAAGAACGCTTAGAAATATACTAAGCGTTCTTTTACATTATTAGGAATTTTTATGATAAAATAGATTGAATATTCATTTTTTAATGCAGGGAGGTGTAGACATATGGTAGCCCGAATAAACGGGAAATTAATGAATCAGCTTGCAATTTTTTTTAGCATGATCGTCATGCTTCAGTTTGTAGCCGATATAACAGGGCTTACACAGAATCTAGATAGTATGTATTACTTAATAAATACCGCAACTTCCTATATAACGTTTAGTTTGGCGGTTATTTTTACTTTAATCGGTGCAAGAAGAGAATTAAGTAAATACGCAATTATTTTATTATGTTCAGTTGTAGGTATTAAAGCGATTTATTTTGCGGCGATCGTTATTTTATGGGGATTGGCAGGTACGCCGTAAAGGGGAGAGGGTTATATGAGTATTGAAAATATAAGATTGATAAATGTAAATGATAATAAGAGCGTAATTCTCTAAGCTAACTTAGGGAATTACGCTCTTATTCGTTCAATTATTTAGTCCGAAATTGCTTGAAACGCTTTTCTACACCGATCTCTTTTTTGCAGTCTTCTTCTATATTTTTTTCTATCCCGCTTTACTCCTTGTATATACATAAATAAGCTAACGAGAAGGAAGAAAGCACATTGCATCGTTAAAATGTACGGTGACATGCCTTGCAATGGTTGTTTCGGATCATATAAATGAATAGGTGCTCCGCCTATTGAAGGAAATATTGTATTTAGCAGGACGTAAGGAATGGAGGCAACTGCAAATGGAAAGAGAATTGCCATATAGTCCTTTTGTGACCATACAGATGCAGCAAGTCCTAAAAGAGCCATTAAACCTGCAAATAAAAAATTAATTCCGATATATACAGTAATGTAAGTGAGAGGCGCATCGAAATATAGGCTTGCGAACATTCCATCAGCATTTATGATGCCTGAACCAATCGTAGGTGTTCCGTCTGGAATGGTTAATTTGCAAAATAATAACGATAAGATGAATGGAAATGTATAAAGAAATCCTCCGCAAAAAAACGTAACGATATATTTCATTAATGAATAAGGAAATAAAGAAATCCCCTTACTCACAAACGGTTTAAAACCATCTGACTTATCCGAATTGTAACTTGTACTAAAGGGGAAACTCGCAATAACTGGCATTAATAATAAATAAACATCCATTTCATTGTCGCGAAATCCGATCCATTTTATATCTGTTGAAATAGGTCCACTCGCTGCGTCTCCTAAATAACGAATTACATAGTAATAGTGATAAATACAAATAAGAACGAATCCACTAAACATAATAATTAAAGAAATACGACTACAAAAAGCTTGCTTTATATTTAAACGAAGCGCACGCATCATGACTGAAAAAGCCTCCACTATTTTGATAAACTTGTCTATTTTCTATATTACTATTAAATGTAAAGATTTTCTTGTTTTTTTATTTGATTATTTGAAAAAAGGGAATTTCGTTGTCGTTAAGTAAGGTTTAATCATATATCTTAAGAACACCTTTTCTTTTTCTCTTTTCTTCTGATACACTATGACAGTATTATATAACTTGACTGGAATTTTTTTATACTGGAAATAATAAAAAAGAGAACTTGTATAGAATGTAAGCGTGTGGTAATATCAAAGATGTACTGATTGACTATATTATCCAATTGGTCATTTTTGGAGGTGACGATGTGGCGATAGATCGAAAACGTTCTATTATTGAAGCTGCAACAAAGTCTTTTTCAGCGTTCGGTTATAAAGCAACAACGATGGATCAAGTAGCGAAGTTAGCGAATGTAGGAAAAGGAACAATTTATACTTTTTTCAAAAATAAAGAAGAGCTATTTGGTGAAATTATTTCTAATTTAATTACAGAAATGAAGCAAGTTGCAGAAAATGCAATTCGTTCAGATATTTCATTTTTTGAAAATGTACATAGAGCATTATATAGCATATTAGAATTTAGAAAAGAACATCAGCTCATGATTAAATTAATTCAAGAAGAGCGCGATATGGGAACGAAAGAAGTACAAGAAGTGATGCAACAAGTAGATGTGGAAATCGTTTCTGTTATTCAATCGTATTTAGAAATTGCGATTGAAAAGGGTGAAATTAGCAAATGTGATCCAGAAATTACAGCGTTTATTATGCTTCGCCTATACGTATCGCTTATTTTTGATTGGGAAAAAAATCATGAACCGTTAGAAAAAGAAAAAATATCGGAATTATTCGAACTTTATTTACTAAAAGGATTGTCAAATTAAGATAATCCTTTTAATATTATAAAAAATGACTAATTGAACAAATTGGTTAATCGTATAAGGAGGATAGTTAAATATAATCATGTAGATGAAAATGTGCATAGTATAAATTCGGGGATAAGGCATATGTATGAACAGATATAGCCTTTTTATTTGGGTAAAAATGACCATAAATGAATTTTGGTCATTTTTAAAAAGGGGGATAAATTATGAAATGGCATAAGTTGCTTAGTAAAGAATTTGCAGAGATTATAAAAAGTAAAAAAATATTAATCCCAATCATTGCGGTTTTATTTGTACCGATTTTATATGCGGGTATGTTTTTATGGGCCTTTTGGGATCCGTATGAACAGCTAGATGACTTGCCAGTTGCGGTAGTCAATTTAGATAAAGGTGCAGAACTTGATGGGAAACCAATTGAGGTCGGGAAAGGGCTCGTTGATAACTTAAAAGATAATAAAAGTTTTAAATGGGAATTTGTAAGTGAAAGAGAAGCGAAAGAGGGAATGGAAGGCAGAAAGTATTACATGTTAGTACGTATTCCAGATGACTTCTCAAGTAACGCTACAACGTTATTAAAAGACGATCCGAAACCATTAAACTTAGAATACATTCCAAACGAAAGCTTAAACTTCTTATCTTCACAAATTGGCGGAACAGCCATTGAAAAAATTAAAGGTGAAGTATCAAGCACGTTAACGAAAACATATGCAGAGAAAATGTTTGATTCCATTCAAGACGTCTCAAAAGGATTAGCAGATGGAGCGGACGGAGCAAATAAGTTACATGATGGAGCTAGTGAGTTGCATGATGGATCAAGTAAAGTGACGGATGGACTCCATACACTTCAAGGGAAGTCTGGGGAGATGAAGGATGGAGTTCAGAAATTAGCAGATGGATCTAATAAATTGCAAGATGGGTCCGGAAAAGTAACAACAGGTTTAAATACGTTAAATAGCAAAACGGGTGAAATGCAGATAGGTATAGGGAAATTACAAGATGGATCTCAGAAAGTAACTGATGGTTTGAATACATTAGCAAATAAATCAGGTGAATTAAAAACAGGAACGAATGAATTAGCGAACGGTATGGAAAAGCTTGTTGGAGGACAAAGTCAATTAGAAGAAGGTTCTCAAAAAATTGAAAATGGTTTGCAAGATTTAAATAGTACAGTAAAGCATTCTGTTGTAGGTTTAGAGGAAATGCAGGCGAAAGTTCCTTCTATATTAAATACTGTAAATGAGAAAATGAACGGAGCTGCAGAAAACGTAAATCAGTTAAATGAATTTACTCAATCAACAGCAGGAGATGCAAAAACTGCAGCGCAAGATGTAGCTAATTTGCAAAAGCAAATCGAGAGTTTACCAAAAGAATATCAAGAGAAGTTACAACCATATATAACAAATGCGGCGAAAAGTACAGCGACAGTTCAGCAGAAAGCTATTGGAGTAGCAGGTGGAACAAATAAATTAAATGAAGAAGTAAGACAATTAAAAGGTGAAATAACTCAAACAACAAGTGATGCGCAAAACAAACTACCGAATACAGCGAAATTGCAATCTTTAACGGAGGGTATTGAGAAATTACTGAATGCGCAAAACGAATTTGTAAGCAAATTTCATGGATTTGGTGAAGGATTAAGTAATGCCAAAGTAGGTGTAGATAAATTAAATAACGGGTCAGGTCAATTAACTGATGGAGTAACTCAATTAGCAGATGGCTCAAGTAAAGTAACAGGCGGTTTAGGTACATTATCTGTAGGAGCAAGCCAAATGACAGGAGGAATAACGCAATTAGAGGATGGCTCAAGTCAAGTAACAACAGGCATAGGTACTTTAAATGGTGGTTTAAATAAAATGTCAACTGGCTCAACCCAGCTAATCGACGGAGTAAATAAGCTAACAGACGGCTCTGGAAAAGTGACAGATGGGCTCGTAAAGGTAAATGATGGATCAGGTACACTGGCTGAGAAACTTGGTGAAGGTGCAGAAAAAACAGGAGAAGTAAAAGGTACGGATAAAACGTATGATATGTTTGCAACCCCAGTAAAAGTGAAGACGGAGAAAATGGCGGAAGTTCCAAACTACGGAACAGGATTCACACCGTATTTCTTATCGCTCGGTTTATTCGTTGGGGCATTACTATTATCTATCGTATACCCATTACGCGATACAGTCGGCGTTCCAAAATCAGGATTTAGTTGGTTTATTAGTAAGTTTGGTGTTTTATTATCAATCGGTATTATTCAAGCAATAGTAGCAGATGTCATATTACTGTTTGGATTAGGTGTAGAAGTACAAAGCATTCCATACTTCATACTCTTTAGCATCGTTACAAGTCTAGCATTCATCGCGTTAATTCAATGTTTAGTAACAGCATTCGGTGATGCGGGCCGTTTCATTGCGATCTTAACATTAATTATACAGCTTACAACAAGCGCTGGAACATTCCCGCTAGAGTTAATTCCGAAGTATTTACAACCATTTAATGCTTGGCTACCGATGACATACTCTGTATCAGGATTTAAAGCAGTCGTATCAAGCGGTGATTTTAACTTCATGTGGCAAAATATAGGGATACTCATGATCTTTATCGTTTTATTATCACTTGGAACAATTGCTTCATTAACTTGGATGCATAAGCGACAGTTTAAAAATATTGCTGAGAATCAATCGGTTGAAGCTTAAATAAGACCAATAAAAAAAGGCACCGAAATGGTGCCTTTTTTATTGGTCTTGTTTTATTGGTTGAGAAAGTTCATTTGTTTTTCTATTTTTACGGAACAAGTATATAACAATACTTATAAGAATAATTGTTGCTACAATCCAAACAAATGGACCATATCTTTCAGCAAAAGTATATAGTTTCATGTTGCTGGAAATGTCCTCTTTTGTTTTTCCTATTAGAATTTCAGAGCCACTATAACCTTCAAGTGTATCTCCGTTTTTTATACCAAAAATAAGAGTGTCTGATTTGTTTTCTATTCCTGTGTATCGGTATCCTTTACCTTTAATTGTTAATAGAGTATCATCTTTTTTTAGTGTGTAGTCTTCGGCGGAAATATCTTTTCCTGACAGTGTAATTGGTTCCATTGAGAAGCGGATTTCTTTTAATGCAGGAAGAGCCTCATTGTTTAGTAAGAGCTGCTTTGCAATATGCTGCTCGGTATCAATGTTTTTCCAATTTGCCTTTCGTCGTTTATATGTATTAATTTCAAGAAGTGCAAATTCTTTATTTTGAAGTTTTTCCTCTGTAATAGGTTGTGTAGTAGTTAATGTTCCTTTTAATAAAATCACACCGTCTTTTGCAGATTGAAATGAAGAGACTTCCTTCGTTTCTTTTAATGTATTGATAGCACCTCTATAATCTTCTTTTCCTAAAAGAACAGCTCCCGTATGTACGGTTAAAATAAGATATAGGATGCTTAATACTATAATAGCTTTTTTCACTATTTTCCCTCCAAAATATGTATAAGTTAATTGTAACATAATTTTCCATATAAAATTTATTAATTTTAATAATAGGTTATGAGAATGAGGGTGATAAGTAAATTAAGAGAAGTGTGGATGAGAGAGAAATACAGTTGTAAGAAAGGTGAACTGTACTTCTCTTTTAGATGAAAAGTATTTTATTCCGTAAAATCCCGATTGGTGTAGGCTAATAATCAGTGGGGGATGAACAAAATCCCCCACTAATTAAAGTTTCACTTTATTGAATTCTTTTTCGCTGTATTACATTTAAAAACCCCTCAACATTCGAGCTTGAAATTTGTCCCACCGTTATATATTCGTCTTCATAGTAAAATATTAGTTTTTTATCAAAGAATGTTCTTTTCGTCTCTATGGATAGAATCTTTTTATATTCAAATTCCACAATCAATGCATTTTTACAACATTTGAATGATTGTCCATAAAAAATAACCCTCCTATTAGTGGCAAGTAACACTCCGGAACGAGGGACATTATGTGTAATAATATAGCCAGTAAGTGAACATCTTAAAGTGGATAAAATATTTTCTTCATGATGTAATAGTTGTTTTGCATCCTCTAAAATTTGATTCATTGCATATAATCCTTATTTATTTAAAATACAATCTATATGGATATTATTATAGCAAGAAAGACCATACACCAAATATGCAAAATTGCATATTTGGTGTATGGTCTTTTGAATATTACTCAGAATTGTTCTTACTTTCCAAAGATCATCTTCTCCTTAATTTTACCATATCTCATGTTTAGGCTAAATGAAAGAACAGGAATTGCAACAATTTGAATAGAAGTATATTACATGGGAGTTGATACGATGAAAGGAAATCTTACTTATTATTTTATCGTAAATCCGCTAATCATCTTTCTTGTTTACACCCTTTCACCTATCTTGTTTCATAAAGAAAAATATACAAATATGAAAGATGCACTAGGAATACTTGTAGTTTACTATGTGCTAATTAGTGGGTATTACTTTATGGATGTTGTAAGTAAAAGAATGAAGAAAAATAGTAAGGACAAACAATAAAGTTTTATTACATAAAAACTGATGGAGGACAACAAAATGACCGAAAGCCAAATGAAATTTCGTGATACGACCATTCGCAATTTTTTTGATAAAGAGGATCGTTTAAAATCGATTCCAGGTCAAAAAAAGAAAAAGTTAGTATTGTTAGAGCATTTGATTAGCAAGTTAAACGCTGAAAATCAATATACAGAAAAAGAAATTAATGCATTCATAAAACAATATCATGATGATTTTTGTACGATTAGACGAGAGTTTATCGTGCATGGATTTATGGATCGGGAGGATAATGTGTATCGTATAAATGAGAGAGAAGTATGGAGGAAATGGGAAGAGTTATAAATGTAATGAGGAAGGGGGATTTTCTTGCAAGCTAGTAGTCTTATGCATGAAGAGATTTCTGGAAAACCATCGATTTTTGGGATATTCACTTCGCCAACACTACAATTCAAAAGGATGAAGAATCAAAGAAATATATTCTTTCCACTAGCCTTTTTAATTGTGCTTATTATAATTTCAAGTGCCTTAATGTCTTGGAATTCTTTAAATAATCCTGCACTCAGTATGTTTCATGATAAAACGGGATTTACTGTTCCGAAATACATAACTTTCTTTACTACATTTGGATTTTCAGCAGTCAGTGGAATCGTAGCTATACTTTTTGCACCTATATTCTATAAGAACATTATGATTTTCTTTGGAGTTGATATTAACTATAAAGAAACATTCCCGGTAATTATTTATGCTTCGTTTGTATTAAGATTAGGGATGATTTTAAACGGATTAATTGCATTTTCTCTAAGTGGGTATGAGATATCTTATACAGGTTTAGGTGCAATAGCGACAGATAATATGATCTTGCATACAATCGCTCAAAGAATAGATATATTTAACATTTGGTATTACGTTTTATTAGGAATGGGTTTAAGAACGATAACGAATTTAAATAAAGACAAACTTATCCCTCTGATTATTGTACTTTTCGTTTTCACTAGTTTATTAGCGAGCATGGCTGGGTTTATGCAGGAAATAGCTAAACCGTAAGGATAGGTGGGAGTCGGGCTGCCCGTAAAAGCCCGATTGGTGAGGGCTAATAATCAGTGGGGGATGAATAAAATCCCCACTGATTAAAGTTTCACTTTATCGTGCATGGGTTTATGGATCGAGAGAATAATATGTACCAAATAAACGGGAGAGAAGTATGGACGAAGTGGGAAGAGTTACAATGACTTCTTCGTTATGTAATAGTTGTTTTGCAGCTGTTAAAATAGGATTTATCGCGTGCAGTCCTTGTATATAAATATAGGAATGTTGTATCAAAAGTGATCCAACTTAAAATATGTAATGTTGCATATTGAGCGTTTTAGAGATTCTTAGTTTGATAGTTCCAATATTATTTTTAAAAGAAAAAGGTAAGAGGTGATTCAGTGATACGATTAGCAAAAGAGGTTGATGCGGAATCAATTATGGATATTAGAAAAGAAATTATATTATCAGAAACTACTACAAAGTTTTTTATATCATCTCCAAATAAATTACCAAATGATATTGATTCAGAAAGAGAAAAGATACAGACAAGTAGTGAAAAAGGCAACCTTTATATAGTTTATGAGGTAGATAGTAAGGTGGTTGGCTTTCTGGTTTTCAAACGATATGAACTAGAACGCTTACGACATGCAGGCACAATGGGAATGGGGATTAGAGAGGAGTACTGCAATCAGGGCATTGGTACGAAACTAATTGAATTTCTTATTAGTTGGGCTAAAGGGCAGAAAGGTTTAGAGAAAATTTGCTTAGGTGTAGTTTCTATTAATGATAGGGCAATTAAAGTGTATAAACGAACTGGCTTTGTAGAAGAAGGAAGGCAAAGAAAGCAAATTAAATATGAAGATGGATCATATGGAGACGACGTATTGATGGCTTTTTATATTGGCTAGAAAAGAGAAATCTTCTTTTAGTAGCAAGTAGCATGCCCGGATACTGAACATTATGCGTAATAATATAGCCAGTAAGTGAACATTTTAAAGTAGATACAATAACTTCGCCTTTATGTAATAGTTGTTTTGCAACTGTTAAAATTGGATTCATTGTATACATTCCTTTTGAAAAGGCTCCCAATATTGCATATTGGGAGTCTTTTTTTAGTAGAAGTGTTTACACTTAGCAAATCTTAAGTTCCAATCTTTCTTTCTGACGAAGATGATGTGCAAAATGCATAGAAATGAGCAGGAACCATTCTGCCGCATTTAAGTAACCAAGTCCAGGGTGCTGTACTTTACAATCATTAGGAATAGAAGTTAGCGTTGGTTCAGCGTTTTTCACGATTGTAATTAATTTCAGAAAACGCTCTTGTATTTCTTCTTTGTTAGTTGGATTTTCAGGTGTGTATCCAGGGTGATTAGGTACCTTTATTTGTATGTCGGGGAAACCTCCCAGTATATATACTTTTTCACCCATATCCGTTTTGCTGTTAGCTACAGATGGTGTTTCAGTTTCACATTTCGCGATTGCATCTAACTGCATATACGTAGCCGAAAGTAAATGATTATACATTTGACCGAGAGACCATTCCTCATTAGAAGGCTTCATCCTAAATTGTTCTATAGAGTACTTTTCTAATTCCTCTAAGTAATATGTTGCTAAACTTTCAAATTTCTCTAAAGTGGTAGTACTGTTCATATCGTTAGCTCCTTTTTATGAAAATGTATTTGTTGATACTTACTATAAAGGAGGGCTACTGACAACATTATGTCAGCAGTAAAATGAAAAAATTAAAGTTGTAACATTTTTTTTGCTTCATCACGGATTTTCTCAGAAAGAATTTTTGGCTCTAGTACTTGCACTCGGCTCCCCCAGCTTAATACCCATTGAAATACTTCGTCTATGTTTCTGGATTTCAAAAAGACATGAAAATCATTATCTTTATACTCGTAGGAATCTATAAAAAAGTATCGTGACTCAATAACTTTATGTGCAATATGAGATGAGAACAATAAATGAATTGTAACAGTGCGATTGTTTTCAGGTTGATAGTCTTGTAAAGAAAAGTCTTTAGGTTTTGTAAAAAACTCTTGTTCTTGTTGCAATTCATCCATACGATCTAAACGGAAATTACGTATTTGTTTTCGAAGTAGACAATGAGCAACGATGTACCAAATTCCTGAAATATTGACTAAACCGTAAGGGTGAACGGTCCGTTTTATTTTTGTAATATCTCTTGGTTTACGATAGTAAAAGGAGATAGATTGCTCTCTTTGAATAGCTTCTTGTAACAAGAAAAGTTGGCTCTCTAGTTTTTCTTGCTCGGCTTGCTGGTTTGAAAATATAGGAGAAAGAAAACGAAAAGTTCCTCGTAACTCTCGGGCTTTCTTTTGTTGATCAGTAGGGAGGACTACCTCAAGTTTCTCTTTTGCTGATTGCGCATGTACAGAAAAAGAAGAATTGAAAGTTTTCTCGATATAATCACCGCCTAATAAAAGAGTAACAGCCTCTTCAGGCGTAAGGTGAATGGGTGGTAAGAAATAACCATCCATTAATGAATAACCGTGGCCAGGCATTGCGAAAAGCGGGACACCAGATTCACTAAGTGCATCCATATCTCGATAAATAGTGCGTATACTTGTCTCAAATTTTTCAGCTAAGCTTTGTGCTGTAACGGTTTGTTTTCTTTGTAATTCAATTAATATAGCTAATAAACGATCCGTCCGATTCATGAAATATCATCCTTTATTTTATAAATATTCTTATTGTGAAATTCTAAAAGTAGTGTGTAATTCCCTGCCATTAACAGACTTTTCCCTATGTATAATATTAATATAGTAAAATCATAAGAACCTATATTGCAGTTTCCAATAATATACTATATAATCAGGATAAGAAAACGTTTTCATGCAAAGGGGGAAATTTCGTGTCGACTATCGAGGACGTGGCGAAATTAGCGGGGTTATCAAGGACAACGGTTTCTAGGGTGATCAATAATCATCCATATGTTTCAGATGAGAAGAAGAAAAGGGTTCAATTAGCAATGAAGCATTTAGGCTTCGTTCCTAATTCTGCGGCGAGAAGGCTTCGTAAACAAAAAACAGAAACAATTGCGGTGCTTGTTCCAAGGATTACAAATCCTTTTTTTAGTAGATTTATTGAAGCAATCGAGATTGCTGCTTCTGAACATAAATATAAACTGATTATTTGTCAAACAAGATATTTACCGGAAAAAGAGATGGAGTATTTACAATTATTATCTACGAAACAAGTAGATGGGATTATTCTATGTTCACTAGAAAATCCATGGGAGAATGTGGAGCCATACTTGCAACACGGTCCAATCGTGTTATGTAATGAATATATTGAGGAAGCAAATGTTCCAACAGTGAAGTTCGATCATGCACAGGGTGCATACATAGCTGCCAATCATGTATTAGAACAAGGATATCGTAATCTGATTTTTTGCCGTGGCAACGAAACGAAAGTAGTGAGCCAACAGCGAAAAATGGGCTTTTTACGCGCTATTACTGAAAAGAGTAGAGAAGTGGAAGCGATCGATTTTCTTGAAAACGCTTTCTCTTGGGATGATGGAAAACGAATATTCAATGAAGTATTAAAGGACAAAAAAAATCCTACCGCGATTTTGGCAGGAGGCGACGAGGTTGCAGCTGGAATTATCTCAGAGGCGAAACGCCATGGTTGGAGTATTCCAGAAGATCTCGCTGTGATCGGTTTTGATAATCAAATTTTAGCGCAGATTACAGAGCCAGGTATTACGACAATTGAACAACCAATCGACGAGATGGCCCGAAAAGTTGTCGACTTAATGATGGATAAAATCCATACGAAAAATTATCGACAAAAAGAATTGTATGAGTTTGAACTGGAGCTCTTGGTGAAAGGTTCAACGATGAAGGATACGATGTTATTAGCCTAGTAGACTATGTCTGCTAGGTTTTTTTATGTTTACAAACTACTATTCTTCGTGAACGCAATCGTCACATTTGTTATGGTATGCTTCGTGCTGCTCATCAATTTCCTTCCCGCAATGAGCACAAGTTTTCGTCGGTAAATTTCGGAAAAACTCCATTGGTTGATCGATCATGTCAATCCCTCCATTTCCATTTCTTACTATCATTGTATTAGTACAAATAATAAAAGTCAACAACTGTTTTATAACAAAAGTAAAAATTAATGAAAAAGTTTAGGAAATGGATTATAGTTAACAATGTAGGATGTAAGTAAAAAACTTTCTCAAGTACGGAAAAAAACGGCATTCCTACGCGGTTTTAGAAAGGATGGATACATATGAAGATGACTGTTGTCGGCTTTTGGGGCGGCTTTCCAGAAGCGGGAGAAGCAACGTCGGGGTATTTGTTTGAACACGATGGTTTTCGTTTACTTGTAGACTGTGGCAGTGGTGTACTAGCACAGCTTCAAAAATATATAACACCATCTTATATAGATGCAGTTGTACTGTCGCACTATCATCACGATCATGTTGCAGACATTGGGGTATTGCAATATGCGAGATTAATTATGAGCGGGGCGAAGGGACAACTACCGGAATTACCAATATACGGTCATACGTTTGATGAGAATGGATTCCATTCTTTAACACATGAACCGCATACGAAAGGAATTGCGTACAACCCAGAAGAAACACTTCAAGTTGGACCGTTCTCCATTTCATTCTTAAAAACTGTTCATCCTGTTACATGCTTTGCGATGCGTATTACAGCTGGCGATGACGCTGTAGTATATAGCGCTGATTCCAGTTATATTCCTGAATTTATTCCATTCACAAAAGATGCTGATCTTTTCATTTGTGAGTGTAATATGTATGCACATCAAGAGGCTGCAAAAGCAGGGCATATGAATAGTACAGAAGTAGCAAGTATTGCGAAAGATGCAAATGTAAAAGAACTTTTATTAACGCACTTACCGCATACAGGCAACCCATCTGATTTAGTAACAGAAGCAAAACAAATTTTCAGTGGCCATATTACGCTAGCGCATAGTGGCTACGTATGGAATTCATGAGGTGATACGATGTTATTTATTGATAATAAAGGGATTACAGATCCTAGAATAAACTTAGCGATTGAAGAATATTGTGTGAAGAATTTAGATATTAACGAAACATATTTACTGTTCTACATTAACAAACCTTCCATTATCATTGGTAAAAACCAAAACACAGTAGAAGAAATTAATGCAGATTACGTAAAAGAACAAGGTATTCATGTTGTTCGTCGTCTATCAGGCGGAGGCGCAGTATATCATGATTTAGGAAACTTAAACTTCAGCTTTATTACGAAAGATGATGGAGATAGTTTCAGCAACTTCAAAAAATTCACAGAACCTGTAACGAAAGCGCTTGGTAAATTAGGCGTAAATGCAGAATTAAGTGGTCGTAACGATATTTTAGCTGAAGGTAGAAAAATTTCAGGTAACGCGCAGTTCTCAACGAAAGGTCGTATGTTCAGTCACGGTACGTTACTATTTGACTCTGAAATCGATCACGTTGTGTCGGCACTTAAAGTGAAAATGGATAAGATTCAATCAAAAGGCATTAAATCAATCCGTAGCCGCGTTGCGAATATTACAGAGTTCTTAAACGAAAAAATGACGACAGAAGAGTTTAGACAACTTCTTCTAGAAACAATTTTCGAAGGAGAAACAGAAATTCCAACGTACGAATTAACAGAAAATGATTGGAAAGAAATCCATAAACTTTCTGAAGAGCGCTACCAAAATTGGGATTGGAACTACGGAAAATCTCCGAAGTTCAACTTACAACATTCACACCGCTTCCCAGTTGGACAAGTTGACGTTCGTCTTGAAGTGAAAAAAGGAACAGTAACAGAATGTAAAATTTTCGGTGACTTCTTCGGATCACTAGATGTTCATGATATTGAAGAGCGTCTAACAGGCGTACAATTTGATAAAGATGCATTCACCGTAGCTTTAGAAGGCGTAGATATCGCACGCTACTTCGGTAATATTACAACAGAAGATTTCTTGCATTTATTCTTCTAAAAGAAAAAGCCATCCCAAAATACCTTTTGGGATGGCTTTTTTTATTATGAATTCATTTACCGTTAAAAGCGTCCCTAAAAACATCTACTAGCAGGACATTCTTTAATTATAAAGGAAGTATATATAATTAAAGGAGGATGATCGAAATGAAAAGGATAATACACTTTATATTATTGATCAGCTTCGTTATAGGGATGACAGCTTGTAACGATGAAACTTCCTCTAGTCGTACACTTTTATTTATTGGAAAGCCAGCGAAGGATAATGCCATATATTATACGCATACAGATAAAAAACGAAAGATAGATGATATACAAACTATGTTTCAAAATAAGAAATGGAAAAGAAATGAAACGTTTAGTACCGTTGGTAAAACGCCAGATTTCGTCTTGTCGATAGATGAGGGCAATAAAGGATTGCCGACATTATATGTTACAGTCTACTTGCATGAAAATGGAGCGGACGCTCTCAATTTGTATGGAGAGTATACGGCTTTAAATAAAGAGGAAGTTGAAAAACTTAGAGAGAAGATGAGTGCATATTATCCTAAAATGATTTTAGCTACAGTTTAACTATATGTTTGTACCTGTTTTTTTTACATATAATTCTCGTATCTTACTAAAGTATTCTGGAAGAAAGTGGTTTATGTATATTCGATTAATAGAATATCACTTGCTACTTTAATTTTCTTTTAATATAATTAATTTAGAATTTTTAAATATTCTAAATTTTATAAAGGTGGGGTTTGTGTGAATCTCGTTCAATCTTTGGCTGAAACGGCAAAAAAGAAGGGGGATAAACCGGCGTACATATTTATGGATCAGTCGGTCTCTTATGACCAATTAAACAAAGTGGTCACTAAGTTTTCTAGTAATTTAGCAAAAATGGGCATTGGAAAAGGGGACAATGTCGCATTAGCTGTAGGCAATTCACCACATTTTTTAGTCGGTTTATACGGAACGATGAAAGCCGGAGCAACTGTCATTCCGATTAATCCAATTTATACAGCAGACGAAATACATTACATATTACAAAATGGAGATGTAAAAACAATCATCGTACTCGACGTCCTTCTACCTGTTATACAATCTCTTACAACAAGACTTCCTTCACTTGAAAATATCATTATATGCGAAACCTCATCAGATTTTACTCATACAGAAACTGAAAAAATGAAAACGTTTACTAGTTGTATAGGAACTGGAGATGTAACTTACGAAGGTCCTGAACTAGAAGAAGAAGATGTAGCTGTTATTTTATACACTTCAGGTACAACTGGAAAGCCAAAAGGCGCTATGTTAACACATAAAAATTTATATAGTAACGCAAGCGATGTGGCGTCGTATTTACAATATACTGCGGACGATCGCGTCGTTGCGGCACTGCCGATGTTCCATGTATTTTGCTTAACAGTGGCGGTCAATGCGCCGATTGTGAACGGGGCGACTATTTTAATGTTACCGAAATTTAGTCCGAAAGAAGTATTCCGTATTTGTCGCACGTACGAACCAACGATTTTTGCGGGTGTACCGACAATGTACAATTACTTATATTTATTTGAAGAAGCGAGCGCAGAAGATGTGAAGACGCTTCGCCTTTGTATTTCAGGTGGTGCGTCAATGCCTGTTGCCCTTCTCCAAAACTTTGAAAACCGTTTTGACGTTATCGTTTCAGAAGGATACGGTTTATCAGAAGCATCACCAGTTACTTGTTTTAATCCATTAGATCGTCCTCGTAAACCAGGTTCGATTGGTACAAATATTTGGCACGTAGAAAATAAAATTGTGAACGAACTTGGGGAAGAAGTACCTGTTGGTGCAGTTGGGGAATTAATTGTTCGCGGACCTAACGTTATGAAGGGTTACTATAATGCACCAGAAGATACTACGGCGACAATTAAAGATGGCTGGCTATATACAGGAGACTTAGCGAAAATGGATGAAGAAGGTTACTTCTATATCGTCGATCGCAAAAAAGATATTGTTTTAGTTGGCGGTTATAACGTATATCCTCGTGAAGTAGAGGAAGTATTATATACTCATGATTCGGTAGCTGAAGTTGTCGTAATCGGTGTTCCTGATGAAAACTTAGGAGAAGCAGTGCGAGCTTACGTCGTTCTGAAACAAACGAGCGTAACAGAAGAAGAGCTTATGCATTACTGCATGTTACATTTAGCGAAATATAAAGTGCCAATGAGCATTGAGTTTTTAACAGAATTGCCGAAGAATACAACTGGTAAGTTGTTACGAAGAGCTTTGAGAGAGAAGGCATTGCAAGTATAAAAATAAAGATATCCATCTCTATGACTACATGTTTAGAGATGGATATCTTTTTGTCCCAAAAAGCTGGATTAGTTTGGATGGACAAAATTCTTACTCATTAAAGTTTCACGTTATTTTTTAGAATTGGTTAAGCTATAAGCCCATATATTTAAAACGTAATATTGCTAATAAGGAGGAGATATACGTGGAGCAGAAGGAATTATGCTTACGGAAAGTACAATATCTTATTTGTGACATTATGGATGAAATGAATATGGAGAGTGAAAAGAAGAACTTAGAAACATTGCAAAAAATTGATCACCTTTCAGGGGCGATTGGGGATTTAGTGGATCCATCGGGTACGTATTCATTAGATTATTTAGAGGGAAAAGTGCATACTGCTCATTATTTATTGTTTAAAAATGAGCGGAAAGCATATTTGTGTAATAAATAGGTATTATTCGTTTAATTTTTTATTTGACATTGATAATCATTATCAACATGATGGTTATGTTGGGTATATTCATATAAAGGGAGATGTCATGTTGATAATGATTAAGAAAAAATATATTAATGCATTCGTTATAGCCGCAACTTTAGCAGTTCCACTAAGTGGTTTCAATGCGCCAATTGCAAAAGCAGATGTGATTGAAATGAAGGCAGCTAGCAAACTTGCAGATGGTACATATGACGTTATTTTAAAAACGTATAAAGATCAAACGAATGAAACATCTGTTGCTTCTACATATTTGAAAAATGCAAAAGTAACAATTCAAGGTGACAAAAAAATCGTTACGTTAACAATTCAAGATAGTAGCTATTTCCAGTACCTTAGAGTAGAAGATACTAATAAAGTAGGGACATTCCATGATGTGAAAGTGATCTCTGAAGATAAAACAAATAATGGTACGAAGGTTGTTCAATTTGAAATCGATGAGTTCTCGAAAAAATATAATATGCAAATGCATATATTAATTCCAGCAATTAAATATGATCATAAATATCAAGTGCAGTTTGAAATCGATGCGAGTGCAATTGAAAAGAAATCTAAGTTCTCAGATGTACCGACTTGGGCACAAGAGTCAGTTCAATATTTAGTAGACAAAGAGGCAGTACACGGTAAGCCAGATGGTACATTTGCATCAGCTGAAAATATCGATCGTGGTTCAGCAGCAAAAATATTAGCTACTGTTTTAGGATTAGAAATTAATAAAGATGAGAAGCCATCATTCTCTGACGCGCAAAATCATTGGGCTACACCATACATCGCAGCAGTTGAAAAAGCTGGCATTGTAAAAGGTGATGATAAGGGTAACTTTAATCCGAGCGGGCTAATTAACCGTGCATCGATGGCTTCTATGCTTGTGAATGCATATAAATTAGAAAGAAATGAAAATATTAAACTACCAAAAGAATTTGCTGATTTAAAAGATCATTGGGGTACGAAGTATGCGAACATTTTAATCCAAGAAAATATTTCAGTTGGAACAGATAATGGATGGGCTCCAGATAAATCGGTAAGCCGCGCAGAAGCAGCTCAATTTATTGCGAAGACAGATAAGATAAAGAAATAAATCGAAACTAAAATCAGTGGGATTCCATTCCCGCTGATTTTTAGCTTGTATGAAGTTTCTTATATAATAATTCTAAATTCCAAGTTGACACATGTGAATTGCGGAATTAAAATGGAAAGAAATCAAACAGAATACAATAGAAGCTCATCAGAGAAACTGAAGGCGCACAACGTTCACTTTTGTGAATAGATTGTGTGCCTTTTTCTATTGTACAAACTAAGGGGGCTTTATATATGAAACAGTGGAGTAAGACAGCATTAATGAAAAGTACAGGTGTTTTATTATCAGCATTTGTCCTTTTGTCAGGGTGTGGTTCGGCAACATCCACTAACAATTCTGAAGGAAGTGCAGATAAGAAGACAGTCGAACTTTTAAATGTTTCATATGATCCAACGCGTGAGTTATATCAAGATTTCAATAAAGACTTTGCGAAGTATTGGAAAGAGAAGCATGGTCAAACAGTAAATGTAAAGCAATCACACGGGGGATCTGGAAGTCAGGCACGCTCCGTTATTGACGGCTTAGAAGCAGACGTTGTAACACTAGCGCTCGCTTATGATATTGACGCGATTAGTAAGAAGAAACAACTAGCAGAAGATTGGCAGAAGCGACTTGCGGATAATTCTACTCCGTATACATCAACGATTGTATTTCTTGTTAGAAAAGGAAACCCGAAAGGAATTAAAGATTGGGATGATTTAACGAAAAAAGGTGTGTCTGTCATTACACCAAACCCAAAAACATCTGGGGGAGCACGGTGGAACTATTTAGGGGCGTGGGGATATGCGCTGAAGAAATATAACAATAGTGAAGATAAAGCGAAAGAGTTTGTCGGTCAAATTTATAAAAACGTGGAAGTACTAGATTCAGGAGCACGCGGGGCAACGACGACTTTCGTTGAAAAAGGAATTGGTGATGTGTTAATCGCTTGGGAAAATGAAGCGTTATTATCACAAAAAGAACTTGGAAAAGATAAATTCGAAATTGTAACACCTTCGATTAGTATACTTGCCGAGCCGCCAGTAGCAGTTGTAGACAAAGTCGTTGATAAAAAAGGAACGAAAAAAGTAGCAGAAGGATATCTTGAATATTTGTATTCAGAAAAAGGGCAAGAAATTGCGGCGAAAAACTTTTATCGCCCTCGTAATGAAAAAGTAGCAGAAAAGTACGCATCACAATTTCCGAAAGTTCAATTATTTACAGTTGATGAACTATTTGGAGGATGGAAAAAAGCACAAGAAAAGCATTTTAATGATGGCGGCGTATTCGATCAAATGTATAAAAAATAAGGGGGGATGAGGTGACGTTATATGAGGAAGAAGCGTGTCTTACCAGGGTTTGGATTATCTCTTGGATTTACAATGCTATATATGAGCTTATTCGTACTTATACCACTTTCTATCGTATTTATTCAAACTTCGCAGCTAGGCTGGAAGAAATTCGCACAAGTTATAACGAGTGAGCGTGTGTTGCATTCCTATCAAGTAAGTTTCACAACTTCACTTGCAGCGGCAATCGTAAATGCCATTTTCGGTTTATTAATTGCTTGGGTACTCGTTCGCTACACATTTCCAGGGAAGCGGTTATTAGACGGACTAATCGATTTACCATTCGCTCTTCCGACTGCTGTAGCTGGTATTACACTTACGACGCTTTATGCGGAAAATGGCTTTATTGGAAAAATATTTAGTGTGTTTCATATAAAAGTAGCTTTTACCCAGCTCGGCATTATTGTTGCACTTACGTTTATTGGCTTACCATTTGTCGTTCGAATGGTGCAACCAGTACTACAAAGTATTGATAAAGAAGTAGAAGAAGCAGCTTCTAGTTTAGGGGCGTCACGCTTTCAAATATTTGTGAAAATCATTTTGCCAGAAATATTCCCGGCTCTACTTGCTGGTTTTTCACTCGCCTTTGCGAGGGCGTTAGGGGAATATGGATCTGTCGTGTTTATTGCAGGTAATATGCCGATGAAAACAGAAATCGCACCGCTTATGATTATGACAAAACTAGAACAATATGATTATGCAGGCGCAACAGCTGTAGCGGCTGTGATGCTTATTATTTCTCTCCTTTTCCTACTATTTATTAATATGATTCAAACTTGGAGCAGAAGGCATGAACTGAAAAGTGAATAGGAGGGGAGAAAATGGAACCAATATTATTAGAAAAGAAAATAGTAAAAAGCGTATCAGTTAAAAAAGAATCTAAATTTGTACCAATTCTATTCATTACGATAACAATTTTATTTTTATCTCTCTTTCTATTACTGCCGCTCGTGACAATTTTTATGAAAGCGTTCGAACGAGGAATTGATGTATATATTGCCGCTGTAACAGATCAAGAAGCATTTTTGGCAATCAGGTTAACACTTCTCGTTGCATTAATTGTTGTACCGCTGAATACGATATTCGGAATAGCAGCTGCTTGGCTTATTACGAAGTTTCAGTTTAAAGGAAAGCAAGTATTATTATCTCTTATTGAACTGCCGTTTGCTGTATCACCAGTTATCGCAGGATTAGTATTCGTTTTACTTTTCACACCTCGTGCTGCTCTTGGCGGATGGTTAATGGAACACGGGATAAAGCTCATCTTCTCTGTTCCTGGCATTATCATTGCGACGATATTTGTTACGTTTCCATTCGTTGCGCGTGAATTAATCCCAGTTATGCAGGCGCAAGGGAAAAGTGAAGAAGAAGCGGCGCTATCACTTGGCGCAAGCGGCTGGAAAATGTTTTGGCACGTCACATTGCCAAATATAAAATGGGGTCTATTATACGGCATAATTTTATGTAACGCCCGGGCCATTGGTGAATTCGGCGCCGTTTCCGTTGTATCTGGTCACGTGCGCGGCATGACAAATACGATGCCGCTTCATATTGAAATTTTGTACAATGAATATCAATTTTCAGCAGCGTTCGCTGTGGCGACTTTAATGTCACTCATCGCAGTTTTTACGCTCGTTATAAAAAACTGGATTGAATGGAGAATGGAAAAACGACAATAAGGAGTGAGTGCGGTGAGTATTCAAATTCAAAATATATCAAAACAATATGGTACATTTCAAGCGCTGACAGACATTCATTTGGATATTCCAAAAGGTGAACTGGTCGCTTTATTAGGCCCATCAGGTTCTGGGAAGACGACGTTATTACGAATTATTGCAGGCCTAGAAGAAGCGGATGGAGGCTCCATTTTATTTGATGGAGAAGATTTAACTGATATTCACGTGAAAAACCGGCAAGTCGGTTTCGTCTTCCAGCACTATGCACTTTTTAAACATATGAATGTATTTGAAAATGTCGCTTTCGGTTTAAAAGTAAGAAAGAAAAACTTACGACCTTCAGCTGAAGTAATAAAAGAAAAAGTAACAGAACTATTGAAACTAGTAAAAATGGATGGTTTCGCAAAACGTTATCCAGCGCAATTATCTGGCGGACAACGCCAACGTATCGCACTAGCCCGGGCACTTGCAGTCGAACCGAAAATTTTATTGCTAGATGAACCGTTCGGTGCACTTGATGCAAAAGTACGGAAAGAATTGCGAAGATGGCTCCGGAAACTACATGACGAATTTCAAATTACGAGCGTATTCGTAACGCATGATCAAGAAGAAGCGTTAGACGTTGCGGACCGCATCGTTGTAATGAATGAAGGACGCATTGAACAAATGGGAACGCCGGAAGAAGTATATGAAAAACCAGCAAGTCCGTTCGTATATGACTTTTTAGGAAACGTGAATTTATTTCACGGCAGCGTTCATAAAGGTAAACTAAATGTAGGATCGGTGGAACTAGAAGCACCAGAGCATAAGCACGTTTCAAACGTAGACGGAGTGGGATACGTAAGACCACATCACTTATCAATCGATCGTACGAAACAAAGTATAGATGCCATCCCGGCGAAAGTAACATACTCACATGCAGTTGGCCCTGTCGTATATGTAGAATTGAAGCGCGACGGAACAGATGAGTATCTAGAAGCAGAAATTAGTAAAGAACAGTTTAGACAACTAGGCATTCAAACAGGTGAGTTTGTATACGTACATCCGAGAGAAGTGAAAGTGTTTATTCCGGAGGATTTTGTGATTTAATAGTGAAAAGCCACACCTATATGAGTATTTATAGGTGCGGCTTTTCTTTGTTTACGTGAATGTCTGATTTTTATATATTCCGCCTCATCAATTCCCCAACCTGCGTCGCAATAAACGCAACATCAATGTCAATTTCATCCAACACGTAAGATTCTAAAATGCCCATTACAGCCGTTCCTAAAAACTTTAAAACGATGTGTTTATCAATGTTTTTATTGTGAAGATTGATGTGCTTAATATTTACGTTAAACGTGCATAACAAGTTATAATAGAAGAAATCAATAAGGAGGCTGTTTGTGAAGAATCTTCGTTATTTCAATATATTTACTATGTTACTTGTATACACACTACTTATGTTTTACATCGGCTGGAACGGATGGGTTTGGCTCAGTACGGTGTTCGGCTGGGAATCTTGGGGATATTACGCTTTCGTAGTTGGCTTCATTTCATATGCGTATATTCTCGTACAAGTGTTTAAATTCCTTCCTTTCCTGCGAACGGTCGGTTCAATTTGGTTTGCGGTTATACAATACGCGCTTATGTTATTGCCGTTAGCCGATATTACAGTTTTCCTTCTACAGTTTTCAATGGAGAAAGAGACGGCAATTGTTTGGACAGGATCGGCCGTTTTACTTGCGTTCATCTTTATCTTTGCGTATGGAGTATTCAACGCATATAGTCCAGTAGTAAGAAAGTACGAAGTGCACATACCGAAAAAAGTAGAAGGGCGTAAAAGTTTACGCATTGCGATGGCCTCTGATATGCATTTCGGTAAACTGTCTGGAGTTGCTCATTTAAAGAGACTCGTTCGTCATGTAAATGAAATGAAACCCGATATTATTTTACTGCCGGGTGATATTATCGATGATCATCCAGGTGTGTTCATTCAGAAAAATATGGGACCAATCATGAAACAGATGAAAGCTCCATTAGGCGTATATGGTGTGTTAGGAAACCATGAATATTACGGCCGAGCTGTTCCTGAGTTTTTACAAGAGATGGATAAGATTGATATTCGTATTCTTTTAGATGAAGTCATTACAATTGAAGATGATTTTTATCTCGTTGGAAGAAGGGATAAAACAGAGCGAGATCGTCAAAGCTTTGAAAATCTAATGAGTACGGTAGATAAATCGCTTCCTGTTATCGCAATGGATCACCAACCATTTGAATTAAAACAAGCAGCGGACGCCGGCGTTGATTTATTATTATCCGGTCACACGCATCGCGGACAAATGGCGCCGAACCATATTGTGACGAGAAGAATGTACGAACTAGACTGGGGATACGCACAAAAAGGTGCATTCCACGCAATTGTTTCTTCTGGATTTGGATTCTGGGGACCACCGCTTAGACTGGGAAGTAGATCTGAGATTGTGCAGGTTGAAGTTACATTTGAATAGGATTGTGAAATAGAGAGCTGAGTGCTCTCTATTTTTTAATTTAAAGGTACAAAATATTCGAGTGAAGTTCTTTATTTACTCTCTGAAAAAAGAGATACTATAAGAAGACTCTGCTTGAAAAGGGGGATTTTAAGTGATCATATTAGATGTCATATATGGTGAGTTTAAAGTAGATAAAGTGTTAGAAGAATTAATTTTAAGTAAACATGTGCAAAGGCTGAAAGGGGTTCATCAGGCCGGAGCAAGTTACTTAATGAATGAGAAATGGAATGTAACGCGCTTTGATCATTCAGTTGGTGCTATGTTGTTAATTAAAAAACTTGGTGGTTCAGTAGAAGAACAGATTGCTGGTTTACTACATGATGTATCGCATACTGCTTTTTCCCATGTGATCGATTACGTTTTTGATAACAAAAATGAAAGTTATCATGAAGAAATATTTAGTTCTGTCGTGAAAAACTCGGAAATCCCGGCGATTCTTTCAAAACATGGTTATAACTATGAAGATATTTTGTTAGATGATTCGAAGTGGACATTACTTGAAAAATCTGCGCCAGAATTATGTGCAGATCGAGTGGATTACACATTGAGAGATATGTATACATATGGATATATTTCTTTAGAAGAAGCTCAAGACTTTTTAAATGATTTAATCGAAGTTAATGGGAAAATGGTTCTTCAAAATATTGAAATTGCAGAATGGTTTACGAAGACGTATTACAAAGAAGTAATCGATTTCTTTATGAAACCAATGAATATTTATGGAAACGATATGTTAGCTAAAACGTTAAAATTAGCTCTTCATAAAAAGGTTATTCATGTAGATGATTTTCTTCTCGAAGATGATAAGCTTATAGAGAAATTGCAGCTATGTAAAGATACAGAAGTACGTGCTTTATTAAGCAAAGTTCATCCGAATGTAAAAGTAGAAGAAGATAGAAATGATTATGATCTATATCAGAAAAATAAAGTACGTCTTATTGATCCTCCGTTACTTCATGAAGGGGAAGTTGTTCAATCGTCTATTGTGTCAGAAAACATAAGACAGATGAGCGATATCGCTTATGAAAAAGCAGTAAGAGGGATGTATGTGAAAGTGATTTCTGAGTAAAAAAGGTAGAGCATCCAATAGGGATGCTCTACCTTTTTCTCATTAATGATCAAACCAATTCCAAACCTCAATATCTCCAAGAGTAGCATAACGTATGTGAGGGGAATTTTGTAATTTTAATAACTCTTTCGACGGCCCAGTAATGACAATTCCGTATACTTTGACGCCGTTATCTTTTACATACTGATAGCGTTTATCTAAGTTTAGTTCGCTTTCAGGAAGCATAGCAACTGTACTTACAGTTTTTTTATGTGTAGAAAGAATACGCATCATTTCAATTACTTTGTCTTCTTGCGGTTTCTGTTTTTCTGTTTCATCATCAAGGAATCTTATATGTTCTGGAAAGCCTATAAAGTCGCTTCCAGATAGTATGAAATCTTCTTCATTTATTCTTTCTTGTCCTGTATCTAAAGCGTACCATACAGGAGTTGGAGGCAGTTCTTGTGCTTCGAATATGCTATATAAAAGCGGTTCTAATTCTTTTAAAGTGTAAGTTTTATCAAAAGAAATTGCTACTTCTGCAACGGTTCCATCATGTACTTTTGCAAGTGTATCCCATACTTTTTTTGAGGAATCCTTTAAATAATCACCCTGCTTTGTTTTGGGATGAACAAAGAAGAGTTTTGGTTGATAGAACGGATTCATCCAAGTTTGTTTCGTGACATCTACAGATGATAAGAAGCTTTTTGTTTCTACTGTACCGAGTGGCATTTCTTTTTTACCGACGGTTCTTACTAAATCGAAGCTGCTGTTCGTACGGAAAAAAGCTTCTACACTTGTTCCGCCCCCCATAACACGGCTATTTGGGATAGTTGCCTCAAGTGCAAGCGAAGGAACTTCTCTAATTTCTTCTAGCCTTTTATCATTATTAGTTTGAAAATAAAAGGCTGATAATACCCCGCCGATTATATATATAACGATGCAAATGGATAATATAAAACCAAACGTTTGTAACCGATGTTTCCACTTAATTCTCCAAAAAGGAACTTTAAGATCTTTTGGCGGTAATTTTTTCTTTACGGGTTCACTCTTCGCAAGCAATTCATCTAAATGAGCTTCACATTCTGCACAAGTTTCTATATGACTTTCTAACTGTTCTTGTTCGTCATGTGTGAGTGTTCCTTTTTCGTATTTCGTCCACAGTTTTTTAAACTCTGCACAACCCATCTGTATCACTCCTTTATGCTTTTCGTTACTTTTCGTCCTCGGTGTAATTCAATTTTTACTTTTGCTAACGAGAGACCAGTCATTTCTGCTATTTCCTTATAAGAGAATCCGTAGTAATCTCGTAGTAGTAACACATTTCGTCTTTCGAGCGGAAGAGAGGATATACTTTGTAACCAACTAGTAATCTCATATTTTACGAAATAAGAGTGTTCTGTACTTGGCACGTTTGGTAAATGGAATTCTTCAATTTGCGTTGTTTTATACTTCTTTTCTTTTCGGTACCAATCGATAAAGGCGTTGTAGGCGATTGTAAATAACCACGGCCTAATTTCTTCTCCTTTATAATAGTCAATATGGACGAGCATTCGGTAAAATGTTTCTTGCATGAAATCTTCAGCACTATGAGAATCTCCGGTTAGGGAGAGAAGATAGCGAAATAAATCTTGCATATGCTCGGAGTAAATTTCTTCTAATGATTGTTTGCGTTTCACTACATTTCCCTCCCTTCATACATAACAACGAAATACATATAAAAAAGTTACAATTTTTATGGAATTATAGTAAAAAACGTCAAGAATTGGATAGGATTCTCTTTTATCATAATACATATAAGGCGGGTGAACAGAGATGGAAAGCTATGAAACACAAATTCAAAGGTCAATTGATTATATTGAGGAAGATGTAATGGAAAAACAAACGCTGCGTAATTTAGCACGTGTTGCAGGTTTTTCTGAGTCGCATTTTCATCGTGTATTCCAGGCGTTAGTAGGCGATACAGTAATGGAGTATGTTCGAAAGAGGAGGTTAGCCCGGGCAGCTTATCAACTTTCTCATACGGATGAAAAAGTTATTGATATCGCATTTGAGCATGGCTTTCAATCTCACGAAACGTTCACGAGAGCCTTTAAAAAATTATTTCAAATGACACCAAGTGAATATCGAAAACAAGAAATCGAAACACCAATGTATTATAGAGTGAATGTAAAACAAAGAAAATTAAATCCATATTTAGGGGGCATACAAATGGAATATCGTATTGTAAATAAACCAGAATTTTTAATGGCGGGTTATGAGCTGAAGACGACAAGTAAAGAAGGAAAAAACCATCAAGACATTCCAGCATTTTGGCAAGAATATTTACAAAAAGATCTTGGAACGACGATTCCGAATCGTAAAGATACGAGCCAATGGGTAGAACTTGGATTATGTACTGATTTTAATTTAGAAACAGGGGACTTCACTTATATTATCGGAATGGAAGTTACAGACTTTGAAAATGTACCAAATGCAGTTGCAAAGCGTACATTCCCAGCGGCGACATATGCAGTATTTACAACGCCGAAAGTTCCTCATGAAGAAATGGTATCGTCTATTCACCAAACGTGGAATGCAGTATTCTCAGAATGGTTCCCGCATTCAGGATACGAACATTGCGGCGTTAATGAGTTTGAGCTATACGATGAACGTTCCCATGCAGACAAAAGTGAGTTCGCTCAAATTGAACTTTGGATACCGGTGAAGAAGAAATAATAGAAAGAAAGACCGTTCAAAAGGTATTTTTGGACGGTCTTCTTTTATTAATAGGTTGCTACTATTGTTGTATTTTATAGTTAAGTCGATATAATTTCATTTACTAGCGCGCTGCTCCGAAAAGAGAAAGGTGCTTTATAAAAGCACCTTTTCCTACGAACTAAATGGAAACACAAGTATAATCGTCGTTCCTTTTCCAACTTCACTATCAATGAAAATCGTTCCGTTATGGGCATGAACGAGCTGTTTTGTAATGGCGAGACCAAGTCCAGTTCCGATGTTGCTTTCTTCTGTATTCGTTCCTCTGTAATATCGCTCGAATAGAAGTTCTTTCGTTTTATCATCCATACCTTTTCCATTATCTGAAATAGATAGTGTAAATGAATTTGCATTTTGCGAAAGTTTTACGATTACGTTTGTCGTTTCATTATTATGTTTTACAGCGTTTGCGAGTAGGTTTTCGATAATACGTTGGAACCATTTTTCTTCAATAAAATATTGGATTTTGCTTGAACTTGGCACGAATTCAATGTTTTGATTTTGTAGTGTCGGGTTATTAATAAATTGTAATAGTACTTTTCGGACGAACTGATTAATTTCAACATTTACGTGTTGCGCAGGAAGAGTATCATTTTTTAATTGATATGTTAAGCTTAAGTCGTCAATTAATGTAGTCATATATTGAGATTTTTCTTTCATTACATGGCCAAATTGTTGAATGTCTTGATCAGTCCAATTATATTGCTTCGATTCTAGTAATAATGCATAGCCGTATATAGAGCTAAGCGGTGTTTTTAGATCATGCGTCAGGCCGCTAATCCACTCTTCACGTGTTTGTTGCAGTACTTTTCTCATTGCATCGTTCTTTTTCAAAGTAATAGAAAGGTGCTCTAGTGAGTTTGTAACATCTTTAAATATGCGGAACGACCATTTTTCTTTACCGGAGCGCCGAAACCGAACAGGTTTGCCTTTTTTACTAACAGGTTCTTCATATTTTCCTCCGGCTATGTTTTTAAGCCAGCGCATCGTGTGTAATAAAGGCTTTCCAAACTTATTTCCATACCAAATTGAAAGAATGACTAAATAAGCAAACACAATAAGGAGGATTAAGCTGCATCCGATTAGAAGTTTCTTGGTAAATATATCATCTAATTCATCATCTGGATAATAATGAGCGTTTGGGGCGGATACAACGACGAGATGACCGCTATTTGAATCGTAAAAACTAGATGTATTTTCTTTATAATTCCACGGTTCTTTTTCATTAAGAGCCGTTTTTATAGCCGAAAATGTTTTTTTCTTCCCAGTTGGATAGGAAAAAACTTCTTCGCCATTGTTATTAAATATTTGCAGTGTTGCTTTTTCTTTAGAAAGTAATTGTTTTTCTTGTTCAGTTAATGCAAATTCATTTAATGATAAAGAAGGGTGTCCTTGTTGTATCGTTTTTAGTAATGCATTACTTTTTAGTTTGGCACCGTAAATAACGATCACTGGTTTCTTTTCTAATTTAATTTCCCAATAGTTAAATTTATAAATATTGTTGTTACTATTCTGTAAATACGTAAGTAAGGATGTCTTTGTGTAAGAGGTCGGAACATCGTTAGGCGTATTAAAGTTGTAAAGGACCTTTCCATCTTCATCTACAATTTGAAGCCAATCACTCTTTTCTGTTATTAAATCTTTTACCTCAGATTTTAAAGTAATGTTATTGTCTTCAGAAGAAATATATTCGGAGATTGTAAAGGTATCATAATCAGAAATATTAGGTTCATATAAAGTACTATTAAGAAGAAAAATTAAATAAGAAAAAGAAGCAATTACTGCGATAAGTAACGTAACTAAGACAAAAACGTGTTGTAAAATAAACTGGATTATAAGTCGTTTATTAAAATTCATATCTTTAACCTACTTTGTAATGAACTTATAGCCAAGTCCACGAACTGTTTTTATGTATTCTGGTTTACTTGGATCTTGTTCAATTTTTTCACGTAGTTTTCGAATGTGAACCATAACAGTATTATCATCTCCATTATAGGCAGGTGCTCCCCAAACTTTTTCATATAATTCTTCCTTCGAAAATACGTAGTTCGGATTCTCACAAAAGAATAGTAGTAGTTGAAAGAGTTGAGCGGAACATTCGACAACGTTTCCATCTACTGTTAGTTCCGCAGAATGTTGATCAATTTCAAATCTCCCAAAAGAAAAGGAGTATATTCTTTGTTCTTGTATGTTTTGTTTCATATGTCTTCGGAGTTGAGCTTTCATACGAGCGACTACTTCTAGTGGATTAAATGGTTTCGTAATGTAATCATCCGCACCGTATGAAAATCCGGAAATTTTATCTACATCAGATGTTTTTGCTGTTAGGAAGAAGATAGGGCAATCCGTTTTTTGGCGAAGGATTGGACAAATGTCAAAACCGGATTGTCCAGGAAGCATTACATCTAAAATAATTAAATCGTAATTGTTTTGCTCGGTGAGAGATAAGGCTATTTCCGCAGATGTTGCAGTTGTAATATGAGAAAAACCTTCTTTTTCAAGAATGGTAGTTAGTAATTGTAAAATTGCTGTTTCATCATCAATGAGTAGAATATTTGCGTGATACATATGAATCCCTCCTAATTTCCTCGAATATCATATCATCTTTTTGTAACTTATGGAATTTTTAAGGAAATTTTAAGGTTTTCTTTCACAAAAAATTAAGATTCAAATGATATGATAAAAGTAACATGGGGAGGAGATGAATGTGAATCCGTTTCAAACGATGCGAGCTAGATATTTTTTAATTGTATTTGCATTACTAATTTTAATAGCACGAAGTAGTAATGAAGTGCTAGAAAATACATTTCATATACAGAATTCATCTTTTATAAATATGCTTATATTTTATATCCTTCCAATAATATGGCTTTTTTACGGATATAGAAAGCATCGTGTTTCATTTTCATTATTTATTAATAGAAACGAAACATTTAACCTAGTGCAAGTTTTGTACATCGCGATTATGCTTTGTATGTTTAGTTACGGCTATCTTATTTTATATATGTACAGCTTTGCATGGATTACACCAGATTTTATTATGAATGCCTTGCATGAACCGATTATAGATAGTACCGGGGGATATGTATTTCAATTTATTAGGGTTGTATTTATCGCGCCTATTGTCGGAGAGTTTGTTTTTCGAGGGTTTTTACTGCAGCGTTTTGCAGCAAAATGGGGTACTAGTATAGCAATGGTCGTTGTAGCACTTTTATTTGCTTGCTTACATGTTGATTTCCTTGGTGCAGTTGTGTTTAGCATCGTACTATCAATTGTATATATTCGTACGAAAAGCTTACTCATGCCAATTGCTATTCATATGTTAAACAATGCGCTTGTGCTTAGTTCTTCTTTTTTAGTAAGTAGAGAAAAGATAATGAGTTTTGCCGATTTTTCGAACTATACGAAATTCTTTCCAGGATTAATTATTTTTATGACAGGATTAAACTTAGTGCTCATCTTTTTATTTGTGAATCGCAAATATTGGAGTAAAGAAGTGCCTGTTATATATGCGGAGAAGGAAAAGAGCTTTTCGAGTATAGCAGGAGATAAGTAAGGTAGAGAAGATGTTTGAGAAAATATTGAAGGAAATGATAGATTATTGTACTTCTATTAGATACAAGTACTTTTCCATCAATAATGATACAGGAAATATTATTTTTCTTTTTATCGTGTTAGGGACATTAATAATAGTCAGCTTTATTATAGAAGAAATGATGAAGCGCATCTTCAGACAGTATGTAAAAAATGAAGTGAATTATGTTAGGGCTCATAAAATGTTTGAGAAAGTGATGGGGACTTTTATTTTATCCCGCATTAACTGTCCGTAAACGCCCGATTGGTTCAACTAATAATCAGTGGGGATGAACAAAACCCCCACTGATTAAAGTTTCACTTTATGAAAACTAAATCATTATTAATTCGAAATTTGAAAGGGATGTATAAAATTATATGAATGAAACAATATCGTCAAATAAGTTTTTTTATTTGATTGTACTGAGTTTAGTATTGATTACGACAGTAAATGTTGTTCTTCGCTGGGAGGAAGCTTACTTTTTTATGTATTTAGCGCTCCATTTATTAGGGATTTTATGTATAACGGGCGGAGTAGTTGCTGAGAAAAAGCATGAAGAAAGTATTAATTATATGTGTGTGATGGGTCTTATTTTACTTCTAACTGTACAAGGTATTATGAAATATAGTTCTTTTTCTTTGCAAGATTTTAGTTTGTTAATAGATGTACTTCCTTAAGAAGGATTTTAAGGACTATGAATATATACGATATGTAAAAGGCACTGGTTTGTAAGTACATTTCTTATACCAGATTATGAGCCGGTGAAACTCTTCTTGTAATAGAAGAGTTTTTTTATGTAAATTGAACGAGCTAGAACAATTATCACGATTAGCTTGTTCTAATTTTGAAAGTACGAACTTACAATAATAATAGACAGGCAGCATAGAGGAGGGAATAGCGTGAGGAAAGTTATTGGGTGGTCGCTTTTTTTGTACGTTGGGTTTGCGTTACTTATATATTGGTATTTATTTGGATGGAATCATGAACTCATTCCGGACATGTATAAAGGAACGAGTGCAGATCCAGAAACTTTTATGAATGCGAGGGAGCTTACGCTAAGTCAAGATTATTCGCGTGTGAAAAATTTACTGTTCTTTTTAGCGACGCCTCTTGAATGGATTATTTTATTATTTGTACTCGTGCTCGGTATTTCAAAAAAGTTTGAGAAATGGTCGAAGGAAACGACCAAAATAAATGTCTTACAAGTTGCGATTTATTTCTTTTATTTATCACTACTAACAACAGTTCTTGCATTACCGATGCAATGGATCGGGCGTAAAGTGTCCGTTGATTACGGAATATCTACGCAAAGCACACAAAGCTGGATAAAAGATCATGTCATCGATTTTTGGGTGAACTATGCGACTATGTTACTCATTGTTACGGTTTTGTTATGGCTCATCCGTAAATTCCCGAAGAGATGGTGGCTAGCAGGATGGGCGCTCTCTGTTCCGTTTACGATTTTCTTAACGTTTGTGCAACCTGTTGTAATTGATCCACTTTATAATGATTTTTCAACGCTGAAAAATAAGGAATTAGAAACGAAAATTTTAGCGATCGCAGATAAAGCTGATATTCCATCTGAACATGTATATGAAGTAAATATGTCGGAAAAAACGAATGCGTTAAATGCATATGTAACAGGAATTGGAAAAAACCTTCGTATTGTAATGTGGGATACAACACTTCAGCAATTAAAAGATAAAGAGATTTTATTTATTATGGCCCATGAAATGGGACATTACGTAATGAAACATATATATTGGGGCGTTGCGAGTTATATTTTCATATCGTTTATAGGT
Organism: Bacillus sp. SRB_331; assembly: GCF_003264175.1. Taxonomy (NCBI): domain Bacteria; kingdom Bacillati; phylum Bacillota; class Bacilli; order Caryophanales; family Bacillaceae; genus Bacillus; species Bacillus sp. SRB_331. The sequence continues at coordinate 115,875 of NZ_NADV01000009.1, forward strand.
ATGTATTTAATTAGTCGTATTTTAAATATGTGTATTCGAAAATGGGGAGATACGCTGCAAATTTCCAAAATGGCATGTTTCTCGATTTTACCTTTATTTTTCTTAATTTCTTCTGTACTATCCTTTGCGTCACAACCAGCAACAAACTACGTTTCTCGTATAGAAGAACGAGCGGCAGATCAATACGCTTTAGATATGACGAAAGATGGAAATTCAGGTGTGAAAACTTTTCAATACTTATCAAAAACAAGTTTAAGCCAAGTAAATCCACCTGCGTTAGTGAAATTTTTCTTATACACACATCCGCCAATTTTCGAAAGAATTCATACGTTTGAACAATATGAAAAACAGAAGAAGCAGTAGTGTACTGCTTCTTTTTATTGTGGATGATTCGAGTTTTGGAAAATTATAGTGTATAATACGTAGAATATTCAGTTAAATATTTAGGAGGTTAATATTTTGTTTCATTCAAAATCAATGCCGGCTATAAAAATGATCCTTTCGATGTCTATTTTCGGATCGATTGGATTCTTTTCTGTGCAGACAGGTTTACCGTCTTTTGAATTAGTATTCGTTCGTTGTATTTGTGCGACTTTATTTTTAGCATTATGTTGGTTCGTAACAGGGCAATACAAAAGTGAGAAATGGAACAGAAAAGAAACCATACAAATATTAGCTTGTGGTGTATTTCTCGTTTTTAACTGGGTGTTTTTATTTAAAGCGTTTGAACTCATGTCGATTACAATTGCGATTTCTGTATATCATCTTGCACCGATCATCGTATTAATGATTGGTAGTATTGTATTTAAAGAGAGGTTAACAGCATTTGCGGTTCTGTCCATTACCATATGTTTCATCGGTACAGTTTTAGTAGCTGGGGTAGATGGAAGTATGTCGCTTGAGAAACTTATGTCGTCTGGAATGGTGTGGGCGCTTCTTGCAGCTTTATTTTATGCATTTACAACGTTGCTCGGAAAAGGAATTAAGCATACGAGTGCATATGCGATGACATTTTTACAAACTTTTTTGGGTATATTTTTATTGCTACCATTCGTAGACTTCGGGAAGTTTCAAGGATTAACAGAGATGAACTGGATGATGATCACAGCGACAGGACTTATACATACGGGATTTGTATATTACTTATTTTTTGACAGTTTAAGAGATTTATCGACGAGACTTATTTCTGTATTAGTGTTTTTAGATCCTGCTGTTGCAATTTTGTTAGATACGATCTTTACCGGTTTTAGACCGACTAGTATGCAAATTGTAGGGATTATTCTTATATTTGTAGGAATGGCGTTTACTTTTCGAAAAACGAGGGATGAAAAAGTAGTGGTAAAAGAAAATACGTATTATGAAGTGTGAAAAATTACCTCCTATCGTATTGGGAATTTTCTTATTTTTTGTACAATATAAAAGTAGGAAAATAAAGGAAGAGGCGGATGGGAGAGATGAAAAAGTTATTAAAGATAGCGACATCATTAACTTTAATAGGGGGGATATTTGTTAGCGGTAATATTGTTTCAGCAAATACAGATGGAATTCAACAATCTCCACCTCCACCTGATATTATGCTAGAATTTGATGATTTAGCAAATGATCATTGGGCTTATAATGAAATTATGAATTTAGTATATCACCGGATTATGTATGGCTACGGAAATGGGAAATTTGGTGTAGAAGATAATGTAACCCGTGAACAAGCAGCAGCAGTACTGTATCGCGCACTAGATTTGAAACGAAATGTACATATTGAAAATCCATATGGAGATATTGACGGGAAATCAACAATGTTTCCTTATGAAATTTTACACTTAACAAAGATCGGTATTTTTAAAGGAGACGAAAATCAGAACTTCCGTCCAAAAGATACGTTAACTCGTGCGGAACTAGCGCAAATTTTGGTAAAAGCATATAATCTGAAAGCAAAACGACATCATACATTTATAGACGTATCAGAGGATTATTGGGCAAGAGATGCGATTAGTGCGCTGCAATCTAATAACGTTGTAGCAGGAACAGGCGCTGGGAAATTTGAACCTGAAATGCTTGTAACACGCGGGCAATTTGCGAAATTCTTAAAAAAGGCAATTGATAATTCGCCAGGGAAAATGGAATAAATAAGAGCTACATTATTATGTAGTAAAAATGCAAATAGATCATATTTGTACCTTTTGTATGAAAAGTGAAATGACATACCAGAAAATCATTGGGCTAAAGATTTGATTAGCGCCTTACAGTCTAATAAAGCTATAGTTGAAACGGGTAATGGTTTATTTAAAAACTTGTAACCCGTGAACAGTTTGCGAAGTTCTTAAATAATGCACTTCATAGATTCTACGCAAACGATTAATCTATGAAGCTCGAAAAAAGCGCAAATATGATATTTGCGCTTTTTTTGTCTATAAAGTGAAATTTTTATAAGTGAAGGACTTGATTAGTAGATAGTAGAATATTGTATATATAACATCTTTGCAAAAGCTTTTGTTTATCCTTTTTGAAAATCAAACAGAGAAACTAGAGCGCAAAGATAAGAATATTTCTTCAAATGATTTGCATGCAATTCAGAATACCAATTGGAATTGAGAGCGAATTGGCTCACCTAGTAATCTTCAAAATAATAGATGTTAAAAATGAAATATATTACATACGGTTTGCAAATGCAGCATATGTAATATGGGAAAAGAATTTAGTCTATTATTTTCCACTTTTAATAAAGAGGAAATGAAGGAGAGAGGACAATGAAGAAAAAAATGTTCCGTATAATGGCGGCAGCGACTATTATGGGTGGAGTATTGGTAAGCGCAAATGTTCCTAATATAAAAGCAGAAGAATATCCAGAAATGATTGTATTTGATGATGTTCCAGTAGACCATTGGGCATATGAATATATTATAGAAGTGGCGTATCATAAAGTTATGCTAGGTTATGGAAATGGAAAGTTTGGTGTAGGTGATAATGTAACCCGTGAACAAGTGGCGGCAATACTGTATCGCGCACTTAATATAAAACATGAAGGCCCATTAAAAAATCCTTATAAGGATATTTCTGAAAGATCAACAATGTTTCCAAATGAAATTTTAGCATTAACAGAGCGCGGTATTTTTAAAGGTGATGAGAAGGGGAAATTTAGACCTAGAGAAACAATAACACGTGCAGAGGTAGCGCAAGTTCTTACACAGACATATTCCTTTGAAGCGAAGCAACAGCATACATTTAAAGATGTACCAAATAATTACTGGGCAAAAAATGCAATTAGTGCTCTGCAAGCTAATAATGTCATAGTAGGAACAGGGAATGGAAAGTTTGAACCAAATAAAGTTGTAACACGTGAGCAATATGCAACATTTTTAAATAAAGCTATTATTAATTTTAATTTGAAAGATGAATAACATGAAACGGAAGTTTTTAAAAATATAGTACAAGAAAAATAAAATTATATTAATATATCATATTTCTTTTAAAAAAAGCGCGGGAATTACGCGCTTTTTTCTTATTTTAAATTGTTTATCTGTATATTTATTCTGCTGTTCATAGTTCGGTGGTTAGTATTTATGGAAAAAACAGGTTAATTATAGTTACTTTTTATGAGTAAAAAGTACGGTTTAGTAACTTTATTGTTAATTAAGTATAAAGATAAGTATGTGAAATACAGTTCACAAATTAGACAAACATTATATGGATAAGTGTATTGTTACTTTTCCATAAATTCTTTATATTAGAAAAAAATATGTTTTTTTTAGGGAGAGAATACAGTGAAGAAAAAGATTTTAAAAGTAGCAACAGCTTTAACAATTATGGGTGGAATTGGATTGAGCGGACAAGGTACTACAGCAAATGCTGAAGTAGCTGTGAAACAACAACAAGCTGCTCCTGTTACATTTAAAGATGTACCGAAAGGGCATTGGTCTTATGAAGCAATTCAAACTTTAGCAGAACATGAAATTATGCTTGGTTACGGAAATGGTGTGTTCGGTTTTGGACATAACGTAAATCGTGAACAAGTAGCCGCTTTAATTTATCGCGCACTAGATCTTGATGAACAATTTGGTGAAGATGAGGTATTAGAAAGCCCGTATAATGATATTGTTGATGACAACTCAACGATGTTTCCTTTTGAAGTTTTAGCAGTAACAGAATTAGGTATCTTTACAGGTGACGAGAATGGAAACTTCAGACCAAAAGCTACGTTAACACGTGCAGAAATGGCGCAAGTTCTTACGAGAGCATTTGGGTTACAGGTACAAGGACCAGCAGGATTTAAAGATGTACCAAAGGGACATTGGGCAGAAAATGCGATTAATGCAGTAGGTTCAAATGGTATTTCAGTAGGAGATGGAAAGGGTAACTTCGCTCCGAACATGAAAGTAACACGTGAACAATATGCACAGTTCTTATTTAACTCAATGTTTGAATAAATAATAAAAAAGGAGCCGGTGTTGTATAACACTGGCTTCTTTTTTATGTGTAATGCCGGTGGAAGAATACAGTTTTGTAAAAAAAAGTGATTAAATTTTCAAAAAAAACTTCCTTTTCCGAAGATTTGTTATATAATATAAAACATAAAATCAAATCTGTTATAAGACAGTTTAAGAGGGGGATGCTAATATGTCGACGCAAACTTCACGGGTTACACTCGTTGGAGAAATGTTACCAGCGTACAACGAAATATTGACACCTGAGGCGCTTAGTTTTTTAAAGGAGCTGCATGAAAATTTCAATGAACGCCGCACGGAACTTTTACAAAAGCGTGTGGAGAAACAAAAAAGAATTGATGCAGGGGAGTTTCCTACGTTTTTAGAAGAAACAAAGCATATACGTGAAGGGGATTGGACAATCGCCCAGCTTCCGAAAGATTTAGAGGATCGCCGCGTGGAGATTACTGGACCGGTGGATAGAAAGATGGTCATTAACGCTTTAAATTCAGGAGCACATCTTTTTATGGCAGACTTTGAAGATTCGAATGCACCAACTTGGAGAAATGCTGTCGAAGGTCAAATTAACTTACGAGATGCGAGTAAGGGAACGATCTCACATAAAAATGAAAACGGAAAAGAATATCGTTTAAATAGTAAAACAGCTGTATTAATTGTGCGTCCGAGAGGGTGGCATTTAGAAGAAAAACATATGCAAGTTGACGGCAAGAACATGTCTGGCAGTTTAATAGATTTTGGTTTGTACTTTTTCCATAATGCGAAGACGCTTTTAGCAAAAGGAAGTGGCCCATACTTTTACTTACCGAAAATGGAAAGTTACTTAGAGGCAAGATTATGGAATGACGTTTTCGTATTCGCTCAAAAGTATATCGGTATTCCGAACGGAACGATTAAAGCGACTGTGTTAATAGAAACGATTCACGCTTCATTTGAAATGGATGAAATTTTGTATGAACTAAGAGATCATTCTGCTGGTTTAAACTGCGGACGATGGGATTATATATTTAGTTTCTTAAAGAGCTTCCGTAATCATAATGAATTTTTACTTCCAGATAGAGCGCAAGTCACGATGACAGCGCCGTTTATGCGCGCGTATTCTTTGAAAGTTATTCAAACGTGTCATCGCCGTAATGCGCCAGCAATCGGAGGGATGGCGGCGCAAATCCCAATTAAAAATGATCCAGAAGCAAATGAGGCAGCTTTCGAGAAAGTGCGTGCTGATAAGGAGCGCGAAGCTTTAGACGGTCATGATGGGACTTGGGTTGCCCACCCGGGACTTGTACCGGTTGCAATGGAAGTATTTAATCACATAATGAAAACGCCAAATCAAATTTTTAGAAAGCGTGAAGAAATACGTGTAACAGAAAAGGATTTATTAGAAGTACCGATGGGAACGATTACAGAAGGTGGTCTTCGCACGAATATTAACGTCGGTATTCAATATATTGCATCTTGGTTAAGCGGGCGGGGAGCAGCTCCAATTTATAACTTAATGGAAGATGCAGCAACAGCAGAAATATCAAGAGCACAAGTATGGCAGTGGATTCGTCATGAGGGTGGAAAGCTAAGTGATGGCCGTAATATCACTTTTAAATTAATGGAAGAATTGAAAGAAGAAGAACTAGCAAAAATAGAAAGAGAGATTGGTAAGGAAGCATTTAATAAGGGGAGATTTGAAGAAGCTACAAAACTGTTTACAAACCTTGTTCGTAATAACGAGTTCATGCCGTTTTTAACATTACCGGGTTATGAAATTTTATAAGAAACAAGAAAAGGGGATGGAACATATGAAAAACGAAAGAATTGATAAATTGCAGGAAAGCTGGGAATTAGATACGCGCTGGAAAGGGATAGCACGTCCATATACAGCTGAAGATGTAATTCGTCTGCGCGGATCGATTGATATTGAACATACGTTAGCGCGCTGCGGTGCAGAGAAGCTTTGGAAATCACTTCATACAGAAGATTATATTAATGCACTTGGGGCATTAACAGGAAACCAAGCGATGCAACAAGTGAAGGCTGGATTAAAAGCAATTTATTTAAGCGGTTGGCAAGTAGCGGCAGATGCGAACCTTTCTGGACATATGTATCCTGACCAAAGCTTATACCCAGCGAACAGTGTGCCAGCTGTTGTAAAACGAATTAACCAAACACTTCAACGTGCTGATCAAATTCAGCATATGGAAGGTAGCGGTGATACGGATTATTTCGTTCCAATTGTGGCGGATGCTGAAGCTGGGTTTGGTGGACAGTTAAACGTATTTGAATTAATGAAAGGGATGATTGAAGCGGGTGCATCTGGCGTGCACTTTGAAGACCAATTATCTTCAGAGAAAAAATGCGGGCATTTAGGCGGAAAAGTATTATTACCGACGCAAACAGCGGTGCGTAATTTAATTTCGGCACGTCTTGCTGCGGATGTAATGGGTGTACCAACAATTATCGTCGCAAGAACAGATGCAGATGCGGCAGATTTAATTACGAGCGATATCGATCCAGTTGATCAAGAGTTTATTACAGGTGAAAGAACGCCAGAAGGGTTTTATCATACGAAAGCAGGTCTTGATCAAGCAATTGCACGTGGTTTAGCGTATGCGCCGTATGCAGATCTCGTTTGGTGTGAAACGTCGGAGCCAAACTTAGAAGATGCAAAACGCTTTGCGGACGCAATTCATAAGAAATATCCAGGGAAGCTACTTGCTTACAACTGTTCCCCTTCTTTTAACTGGAAACAAAAATTAGATGAAAAAACGATTGCAAGCTTCCAAAAAGAAATTGCATCGTACGGTTATAAATTCCAGTTTGTAACGCTTGCTGGATTCCATTCATTAAATTACGGCATGTTTGAATTAGCGCGTGGTTATAAAGAGCGCGGCATGGCAGCGTACTCTGAATTACAACAAGCAGAGTTCGCAGCAGAGAAATACGGTTACTCTGCAACGCGCCATCAACGCGAAGTAGGAACAGGATACTTTGATGAAGTAGCACAAGTAATTACGGGCGGTACTTCATCAACGACTGCTTTAAAAGGATCTACGGAAGAAGAACAGTTTACGAAATAATGATAGAAGTAGGTGCCTGTTATAGGCATCTACTTCTATTTAAAATATCCAATCCAATATAGTGAATATACCAACGATAGTAGTAAAAAGAAGGAATGCGAATAATGATAGACAGCCCCATGTAAATAGTTTGTCTTTCCATGTTTCTTCATAATCATCAATTAGTTCCTCTATCACTTTTTTCTGCAATGGCTGTAAGGGACGTTCGGTGTGTAGTCCTGTAATAATGTTACGATCTCCTTTGAATTTTAAAGCACGTACAATATGATAAGAGTCGTTTCCCATCGATTTTTCAAATTGTAGACATGCCGCGTGCATAACATCTGTTTTCTCTTTTTCAAGATACCAATACCGTCCAGCCATTTCTGGGTATTGTAATGTAAAGTAAATGTCACCGAGTTTTTTCCTAAGTGCTAATTCATTCGGATAAGTAGCGATTAATCCGTGTAATCTATCTCTTGCTTTTCCAAGGTTGTTATTTTCAATATCTTTTTCAATTCTCTTTAATGTTTTTTTAGGGATTATTTCTGTCATACACGCCTCCTTATTAGAATAGGTGTGGTTATATTTTATAAGAAATACTAAAATTTAGAAATTTTATTTTTAAAAAGATTGTACATTCTATTTTAAGTGTGTTATGATAATACCAGTTGAATAATTAAATTAAGCAATCCATATATTATCAAATGCCGAAAACAAACGGGAAAAAGTATGTGAGAACTAGTTTATGTTTCGAATTTGATAATGTGTGGATTCTTTTTTTATACATGAAGACTAAATAAAATGTATTTTCGTAGGAGGAAATAATTATGACAGTTACAGGACAAGTAAAATGGTTTAACAACGAAAAAGGCTTCGGTTTCATCGAAGTTCCAGGCGAAAACGATGTATTCGTACATTTCTCTGCAATCGAAACTGATGGTTTCAAATCTTTAGAAGAAGGCCAAAAAGTTAGCTTCGAAATCGAAGATGGCAACCGTGGACCTCAAGCTAAAAACGTAATCAAACTATAATTTTATAGTTTATTATAGAAAAAAGGATGGCTTATGCCATCCTTTTTTTTGTTGTTGAGATATACGATATTTATATTAGTAATAAAGACAGCCTAAAAAGTACGATTGAAGGAATAAAGGCGTACTCGAAAACTTATGAAAATGATAAAGTGACGGTAATTGATTTGAGGAAGTCTCATTCTCGGTATTTAGATCAAGAACCATATATAATCATAGTACAGGTTGAAAGAGATACAGAGAATCTTGGAAGAAAAAATAGTAGTTTTTTTTGAGGATGAAGAAGAATGAAGGAAATGGTAATCAGTATGTAAAAAGGCTTTCCCGTAAAGGAAGGCCTTTTAGTGTTCTTTCACAGCTTTTTTCTTTTCACGTTTCTTGCATTCTGGACATTTAGATTTACGAAAAGGCTTCGCGAAGAACAGTAAAATAAAAAATAAACCGAATATAATACTCGCTGAATTTTTTACGATAACAATGCTACTATTTTTCATTTGAATTGTTGGATGATCTTGCTTTTCTTCCATGAGAGACCTCCGTATATTTGATTTATATTTTAATTATAGCAAAGTTGATTGTTGTAATGATGTGAAAAGAGGGGGCGATTATAAATAATTTTTATATAGTCATTAACGTGTTTATTTTCATATTATTATTTTGAGATTTATAAAATGTTTGATAAATGATAAAAGATTGTAAAAAAGCGTAATCTGTAAACCATTTCCTTTTCATAGGTGCTAAAATTATATATGCAGCTGCTAATATAAATGGAAAAAAGGAGATAGTAGACTATGGAAAGTAAAGTAGAACGTTATGTCGAAAACTATGTTGTAAGCAAAAATACAATGGCCTTACTTCCTGTTGTTCTAGGAGAAAAGAAAGTTGTTACGCGAATTGTTGAAATGGAAGATTCTTTTTTCGTATTTCAAAAGCCTCTTGATATTATAGAGAGAAGTTGCCGGAAACATGGTTCTAGTTTCTTTGGAAGAAAAGAAGGAACGAAGGAGTTAACTCGTATTACACATAAAGCTCCTATCGCAATTAGTCCGACAGATCAACTTTATTTTTTCCCTACGTATTCTTATTCTCGAAAAGAGTGTGCGTGGTTATCTCATTTTCATATTGAAGGTAATAAAGAATTAAAAGATGGAAATCTTATTATTAGATTTATAAATGGTTTCGCTGTGAAACTAGAAATGTCAAAAAGTAGCTTTGAAAATCAGCAAAATCGTACAGCGAAATTGCGGAAAGAATATGAAGACCGTAAGAAAAAACAAGGGAATCCTTGCTTTAAAGAGATTGATAAAAATGAAGAATCTAAATTAACACCAGCATATGAGAACGTGTATTTTGTGAAGGAAGGCGAAGTGTAAGAGGGAAAGGATGGGGAGACTCATCCTTTTTGATTTTGTTATATATACTATTTGCACGGTAAGATTCATAAATAAAACAAGGTTAATTTCCTGAATTTTCGTTCTCTAATAACTTAAGGTGATATATAATTACAATATAAGGGTTATTTTCCTAAATATACTTAATGTAGTGTGATTATATATCATTTTATATTCGCGGTATACAGGATAGTTCTTTCCTTATTATATAATTATATAAAAAAGGGGGCTGTTATGTTGAAAAGGACCATGTTATTTTGGGCGCAATATATTCTTGTTTTGCCTATATTATTTCTTACCTTTATGTTTACTGGTTTCGTTGGCAGTCAGTTAATGATAGGTGCTGATAAACAACATTTTATTTTTACGCCTCAAAATGCAACAGAATATAGTCAAATTAGTGAAATTGATAAATTGCTATTTGCTTTTTCAATTCAACCAGTTGTCACCATAGTATTTCTTCTATCGATTGTGTACGTACTGACACTTATTGTCTTTCAAATTATTGAATGTAAGAAGGAAAAAAAGATATTACATAGTTTACAATATATGGTTCTCATACCGATTTTTCTTTACTTGTGGTTAGGAATAATGCAATTTTCCGCAGTTGATTTAACTTGGATAGATAATTGGCAAGAGCACCTTATATTCACTCCTCCTACTATAACGAATGAGCAAGATATATATATGATTGATAAGTTTTTATACAAATTTCGAATGTTACCTATTCCAAGTACAGTATTAATACTATCTTTCTTATATTTATTAATACTTATCGTGATTGATAGTATACGCTTACTAAAAAAGTTTCTTGTAAGAACTAGTCATTAGAAAAGGAGAATTGTTTGAAGGTATAACAATTATTTGTCATTACTCATTTCCATACAGGTAGAAATAACCTTACGCGTAGTAAGGGTTTTTTTGAAACTACAGATTGACACTTTCTGTAGTTTCTTCTTTTTTATAATATGTAACCGTTAAGTTATAATCTGTGCGTGGTGTCTAAATTATTCTCATGTCTTGTCGAATATTGAAAGATTATCATAGCATAATAATGAAGGAATTCTAGCGAATGATATGGAAACTTTAATAAATACATCTCCATATGTCGTATCTACCATTTCCTCTTTCATTTAAGCAATGATACAGTAGAGGTAGTAATTAGAGTAAAGGGGTAAAGTGTAGAATGGATTTTCAAACGATCAAAGAGTATTTTTCACCAGAAAATATGGATCATATTGTTGAAAGTTATCGTGCGTTCGGACCGCTTCTCGGTATTGGCTTACCGATGATAGAGGCGCTTATTCCGGCATTGCCACTCATTGTGTTTGTGTTGGCGAATGCTGTTGCATTTGGTTTTTGGTTCGGTTTTCTTTATTCATGGATTGGGTCAGTAATTGGTGCAATGCTTGTATTTTTCATTATTCGTAGCTTTGGAAGAAGTCGTTTCTTTTCTTTTGTAAATAAGCATGAGAGAGTGCGAAAAGCGATGGGATGGATTGAAAGAAAAGGGTTCGCGCCAATCTTTGTTATATTTTGTTTTCCGTTCACACCATCTGCGCTTATAAATGTTGTAGCTGGTTTGTCTCGCATTAGCGTAAAACAGTTTGGACTAGCATTAGCATTTGGAAAGCTTGTTATGATCTTTATTTTAACGTATATCGGTCATGATTTAGTGTCATTTATTCATAAGCCGGTGAAATCGGTTATTGTGGGCGTTGTTATTTTTATTTTATGGTATGTCGGTAAAAAAATTGAAGTAAAGTTAGAACTACATTAGGAAAAGTCTTCTTTGTCCCGCTATTTGAGGGCAGTAAAACTCCCACCAAAAAATTCGACTGAAGCAAAGAAGTTAGGTGGGAGATGAACAAAACCCCCACCGATTAAGTTTCACTTTATAAATACAAGCTTCATCATTAAAGGGCGAGGGGAGAAGCGAATGAAGAAAACTTTGAAAAAAGAAGGGCTAGAGTGGGTAAGAACAATTTTAATTGGTGTACTATTAGCTGTATTTTTTCGAACGTTTTTCTTTTCAACGTACGTTGTAGAGGGGAAGTCAATGATGCCGACATTGCAAGATGGAAATATGCTCGTTGTAAATAAGGTGAGTTATCAAGTAGGGGACTTGAATCGATTTGATGTCGTCGTTTTTCATGCGAATAAAAAAGAGGACTATGTAAAGCGAATTATCGGTTTACCTGGGGATCATATCGAATATAAGCATGATAAATTATATATAAACGGACAATTCGTGGATGAACCTTATTTAGAGACGTATAAGAAAGAGACAAATGGACGGCAATTAACAGGCGATTTTAAACTAGAAGAGTTAACGAAAGAAAAGTTTGTACCACCCGGTTCTATTTTTGTAGTTGGTGACAACCGCCTTGGTAGCTGGGATAGTAGGCACTTCGGCTTTGTGAAAGCTGATACAGTTGTCGGTAAAGTTGATTTACGATATTGGCCGATTCAAGAGGTACAAACGAATTTTTCAAAAGGCTGATATAATAAAATGAAGTATAAGGAAAAGGCAAACGAGTATGTTTGTCTTTTTTATCGTCCTATAATACAATTGTGATAGCAAACTAACGTTCGTTATGTAAGTGAAAGGTGGGGTTTCATGTCACTTCGATTTGTGATTGGTAGAGCTGGAAGTGGAAAAAGTACACTTTGTTTACACGAAGTGCAAGAAGAGTTAAAACAGCGCCCAAGAGGGAAAACAATATTATATCTTGTACCAGAACAGATGACATTCCAAACGCAGCAGGCGTTAATTGGGAGCGAAGATGTAAGAGGTTCTATTCGGGCACAAGTTTTTAGTTTTTCGCGATTAGCGTGGAAGGTGCTGCAAGAAGTTGGCGGAGCGAGTCGTCTTCATATTGATGAAGCTGGTGTACATATGTTGCTTCGTAAAATTGTAGAATCTCGTAAAGATGGACTATCTGTGTTTCAAAAAGCAGCGGAGCAAAACGGTTTCTTTGAACATCTTGGTAGTATGATTGCTGAGTTTAAACGTTACAATGTGACGCCGTCTAACGTATATGAAATGTGGCAACAATTAGACACGCATAGCAGTAGTGCAGAGCAAAAGCTACTAGCGAATAAAGTGTATGATTTACAGTTACTATATGATGATTTTGAACGTGCTTTAATCGGAAAGTATTTAGATTCAGAAGACTACTTACAATTATTAATTGAGAAGCTTTCAGACTCTGAGTATGTAAAAGGCGCGGAAATTTATATAGATGGATTCCATTCATTTTCTCCTCAAGAGCTAGAAATCGTTAGAGGGCTAATGAGATTAGGAACAAGAGTAACAATAACATTAACGATAGATGAAAAAACGTTAGCGCAGCCAGTGAATGAACTAGATTTATTTTATGAAACGACGTTAACGTATGAAAAAATAAAACAAGTAGCGCGTGAAGAGAAAATAGAAATTGAAAAAACAATTCCACTTATGGAACAACCGCGTTTTCATTCTCCAGCATTAGCTCATTTAGAAACGCATTATGAAGCGCGTCCGAATGAAAAGTATCATGGTGAAGCGAGTGTAACAATTAGTACAGCAGCTAATTTACGAGCTGAAGTAGAAGGTGTAGCTCGTGAAATTAGAAGACTTGTGGCGGATGAAGACTATCGTTACCGAGATATCGCAGTCCTTCTTCGTAACGGAGAAAGTTATTACGACGTAATGCGAACGCTATTTACGGATTATAATATCCCGCATTTCATCGATGAAAAACGCCCAATGTCACATCATCCGCTAGTAGAATGTATTCGTTCTGCTTTAGAGATTATTAGCGGGAATTGGCGTTATGATGCAGTATTCCGCTGCGTGAAAACAGAGCTTTTATATCCATTAGATGTAAGAAAAGAAGCGATGCGCGAAGAGATGGATGAGTTTGAAAACTACTGTTTAGCGTACGGTGTACAAGGGAAGAGATGGACTTCTGAAGATCCGTGGATGTATCGTCGTTATCGTTCTCTTGATGATGCGAGCGAAATGATAACAGACAGTGAGCGTGAAATGGAAGAGAAAATAAATCGACTTCGCGACGTTGTAAGAACGCCAGTTATTCGTATGCAAAAAAGACTGAAGCGTGCTGGAACAGTTATGCAAATGTGCGAAGCGGTATATTTATTTTTAGAGGAGCTTGACGTTCCGAAAAAACTAGAAGAATTACGTGTTCGTGCAGAAGAAAATGGAGATTTCTTATTTGCGACAGACCATGAGCAAGTATGGGAAGAAGTGATGAATCTTCTTGATACGTTCGTTGAGATGCTTGGCGAAGAGAAGATGTCCCTTTCAATGTTTACGGAGGTTATGTCGACAGGTCTTGAGGCACTTCAATTTGCGAACATTCCGCCGTCACTAGATCAAGTGTTAGTTGCTAACATTGATCATTCTAGATTATCAGATATTAAAGCGACGTTCATTATTGGAGTAAATGAAGGAGTGATTCCAGCAGCGCCTATGGATGAAGGGATGCTTTCTGATGAGGAAAGAAATGTTCTCACCGCTGCAGGTATCGAATTAGCACCAACGACGAGACAAACTTTATTAGAAGAACAGTTCGTTATGTATCAAATGGTGACGAGAGCATCTGAGAAGTTATACATTTCCTGTCCGCTTGCGGATGAAGAAGGAAAGACGTTACTTGCTTCTAGTTTTATTAAAAAAATAAAAAGAATGTTCCCTGATGTGAAAGAATCGTTTATTACGAATGATGTAAATGACTTATCGCGTTCGGAACAAATCTCATATGTAGCAACGCCAGAAGTAACGTTGTCTTATGTCATGCAGCAACTGCAAACGTGGAAGCGATACGGATTTGAAGGCAATTTAGACTTTTGGTGGGACGTATATAACTTCTACGTTACTTCAGATGAATGGAAGCAAAAAAGTAGCCGTGTGTTATCAAGTTTATTCTACCGAAATCGTGCACAGAAACTAAGTACAGATGTAAGTAGGGATTTATATGGAGATACAATTAAGGGAAGCGTTTCTCGTATGGAACTATTTAATCGCTGTGCGTATGCTCATTTTGCTCAGCACGGTTTATCGCTAAGAGAGCGTGATATTTTCAAACTTGATGCGCCAGATATCGGTGAATTATTCCATGCAGCGCTGAAGAGAATTGCAGACAAGCTATTACGTGAAAATCGGACTTGGGCGGATTTATCAATAAAAGAGTGTGAACACCTTTCTGCTTTAGTAATAGAAGAAATTGCACCGTTATTACAAAGACAAATTTTATTAAGTTCGAACCGTCATTTCTATTTAAAGCAAAAACTACAACAAATCATTTTCCGTACGTCACTTATTCTTCGTGAACATGCGAAGTCGAGTGGATTTGTACCAGTTGATTTAGAAGTACCGTTCGGTATGGGCGGGACTGGATCTCTTCCGCCAATGGAATTTGCGTTGCCAAATGGTGTGAAGATGGAAGTAGTTGGCCGTATTGACCGTGTTGATAAGGCGGAAGATGAGAGTGGTACGTTCCTTCGTATTATTGATTATAAATCAAGTTCGAAAGCGTTAGATTTAACAGAAGTGTATTACGGACTCGCACTTCAAATGTTAACGTATTTAGATGTTGTTACTTCAAATGCACATACGTGGATGAAAAAGGGCAGTACTGCATCACCGGCGGGTGTATTGTATTTCCATATTCATAACCCGATTGTTGAGATGAAAGGCGATGCATCTGAAGAAGAAATTGAGAAAGAAATTTTAAAGAAATTTAAAATGAAAGGTCTCGTACTAGGAGATGCTGACGTTGTGCGTTTAATGGATAATAAACTTTCAACAGGAAGCTCTGATATTATTTCTGCTGGTCTGAAAAAAGATGGTAGTTTTAGTGCGCGTTCTAGCATTGCAAGTGAACAAGAGTTTAACGTACTTCAAAAATATGTACACCACTCGTTTGAAAATATCGGAAAAGACATTACAGAAGGTGTTATCGATATTGCTCCTTACAAAAAGGGGAATAAAGCGGCATGTACGTTCTGTAACTTCAAATCTGTTTGTCAATTTGATGAATCACTTGAAGATAACCAATTCCGTACGTTAAAAGATATGAAAGATAGCGAAGCGATGGAGAAAATTAGAGAGGAGGTTGGCGGAGAATGATAGAAAATTGGCCTCAGAAACCAGAAGGTAGTCAATGGACAGATGACCAGTGGAAAGCGGTTGTAGCGAACGGACGTGATATTTTAGTCGCAGCGGCAGCTGGATCAGGGAAAACAGCGGTATTAGTTGAACGTATTATTAAAAAGATTATAAGTGAGGAAAATCCAGTCGATGTCGACCGCCTGCTCGTTGTAACATTTACGAATGCAGCGGCGCAAGAAATGAAAAATCGAATTGGGGAAGCGTTAGAAAAAGTATTAATTGATGGGCCAGGTTCACAGCATATAAGAAAGCAGCTTAGCTTATTAAATAAAGCTTCCATTTCTACAATTCATTCATTTTGTTTACAAGTTATTAGAGGATATTATTACATGCTTGATGTCGATCCTCGTTTTCGTATTGCGAACCAAACAGAAAATGAGTTATTAAAAGAAGAAGTGCTAGATGACATATTAGAAGAAGAATATGGAATCGAAGATAATAGTATTTTCTTTGAACTAGTTGATCGTTATACGAGTGACCGTAGTGACGATGACTTACAACGAATGATTTTAGCGCTTCATACAGAATCAAGAGCGCATCCAAACCCGGAGAAGTGGCTTGATAAATTAGTAGAAGCATACGACGTTGAAGGAAAGACGATTGAAGATTTAGTGTACGCTTCTTACTTATTAGAAGATGTAAAATTCCAGCTTGAAACAGCGGAAAAGCATATTCGTAAGGCGACTGAACTCGCAATGCTTCCTGATGGTCCAGCGCCTCGCGTTGAAACTTTACAAGCGGATTTAGCTTTACTTGGAACGTTATCCTCAGCAGCGCGTGGATCGTGGACAAGCGTTTATGAAGCGATGCAAAATGTATCGTGGCAAACGTTAAAGCGTATTAAAAAAAGTGATTACAACGAAGATGTTGTAAAACAAGTAGATTCTCTTCGTAATAAAGCGAAAGATGAAGTGAAGAAATTACAAGAAGAGCTATTTAGCCGCAGACCCGAAAGTTTCTTACGAGATTTTCAAGATATGCATCCTGTATTAGAAAAACTCGTGAAGCTTGTAAAAGTATTTACAGAGCGTTTCCAAGCGATTAAGCGAGATAAAGGAATGGTCGATTTCACAGATTTAGAGCATTTCTGTTTACAAATTTTAAGCGAGCAAAGTGAAGGCGGTGAAATGAAGCCATCAGCAGTAGCGCTTCAATATCGTAATAAATTTGCTGAAGTACTAGTTGATGAATATCAAGATACGAACTTCGTACAGGAATCAATTATTAAATTCGTAACGAAAGATTCTGAGAGTGAAGGAAACTTGTTCATGGTTGGTGACGTAAAACAGTCAATCTATCGTTTCCGACTAGCAGAGCCTGGTTTATTCTTAGGAAAATATAAACGTTTCACACAAGAAGGATCGGGCGGCGGAATGAAGATTGACTTAGCGAAAAACTTCCGTAGCCGTCATGAAGTGCTAGCAGGTACGAACTTTATTTTCAAACAAATTATGGGCGAAGAAGTCGGCGAAATCGATTATGATGCTGACGCTGAATTAAAGCTAGGTGCTAGCTATCCAGAAGGTGAAGATGTAGCGGCAGAGCTATTATGTATTCAGCAAACTGAGGAAGAAGTGCAAGACGGTGAAGAAGGTGCCGAAGTAGAAAAAGCGCAGCTTGAAGCTCGTCTTATGGCGCAGCGTATTAAAGCAATGGTCGATTCAGGCTATGAAGTGTATGATCGTAAAACTGATAGTATGCGCCCAGTGCAATATCGTGATTTCGTTATTTTACTTCGCTCCATGCCATGGGCGCCGCAAATTATGGAAGAGTTAAAACTACAAGGAATTCCGGTATATGCTGACCTTGCGACTGGTTACTTTGAAGCGACAGAAGTAAATATTATGATGAACGTATTCCGCGTCATTGATAACCCGATGCAAGATATTCCGCTTGCAGCTGTACTTCGTTCACCGATCGTTGGACTAAATGACGAAGAACTTGCGACGCTTCGTGCTCATGGAAAGAAAGGCTCGTTTTATGAAGTGATGAGCTCATTCTTAAAGGGAGCGCCGCTTGAAGAAGAACAAGAACTGCATGATAAATTAGAGTGGTTTTATAACTTACTGCAAGGGTGGCGTGAATTTGCGCGTCAACAATCTCTTTCTGATTTAATTTGGAAAGTGTACGGTGAGACAGGCTATTACGACTTTGTCGGCGGTTTACCAGCCGGAAAGCAAAGGCAGGCAAACTTACGCGTACTATATGATCGCGCAAGACAATATGAAGCAACATCGTTTAGAGGATTATTCCGCTTTTTGCGCTTTATTGAGCGTATTTTAGAACGCGGAGATGATATGGGAACGGCGAGAGCCCTCGGAGAACAAGAAGATGTTGTTCGCATTATGACGATTCATAAAAGTAAAGGGCTAGAGTTCCCAGTCGTATTTGTAGCTGGGCTTGGTCGCCGTTTTAATACACAAGATTTAATGAAGCGTTTCTTACTTCATAAAGATTTCGGTTTCGGTTCACAATTTATCGATCCTCGTAAACGAATTAAATATACGACATTA
The DNA here is from genome assembly GCF_003264175.1 of Bacillus sp. SRB_331. NCBI lineage: Bacteria > Bacillati > Bacillota > Bacilli > Caryophanales > Bacillaceae > Bacillus > Bacillus sp. SRB_331. Next base: position 134,471 of record NZ_NADV01000009.1, read on the forward strand.
TCGCAACTAGCGATTAAGCGTAAAATGAAGATGGAATTAATTGCGGAAGAAATGCGCGTACTATACGTAGCGTTAACACGTGCAAAAGAGAAGTTAATTTTAATTGGAACAGTTAAAGATGCAAATAAAGAAATGGAAAAATGGCTCGATGCAAGAGAGCATAGTGAATGGTTATTACCAGACCATATTCGTGCCGGAGCGTCTTGCTACTTAGACTGGATTGCACCTTCCTTATATAGACACCGTGATAGTGAAATGCTTCTTGAATTAGGACAAGGAAATATTCCAGGCGAAATTTATGAATATAGTGCTAGCTGGAAAGTAGAAGTTGTTGAAGGAAAAGATTTACTTGCACCAGAACCAGTTCAAGAAGAGAAACAAGAGCTATTAGAAGCGCTTCGTGATAAAAAAGCTGTTCCGTTAGAAAGTGAACGGAAAGAAGAAGTGTACGACAGATTGATGTGGGAATACGGGTATGCGGACGCGACATCTCACCGTGCGAAGCAGTCTGTTACAGAAATAAAGAGAAATTATCAATCTGAGGAAGGTAGCGATAACGCCTTTATTAAAAAACTTCGTGCACCAATTAAAACACGTCCGCGCTTTATGGAGAAAAAAGGGCTAACATACGCAGAGCGAGGAACAGCAGTCCATGCTGTTATGCAACATGTAGATTTGAAGAAACCAATTACGATTGAAGTTCTTCAAGAACAAATTGCAAGAATGGTAAATACAGAACTATTAACATTTGAACAAGCTGAAGAAATAGCGATTGAAAAAGTCATTTCATTCTTTGATAGTGACTTAGGTAAAAGGGTGCTAGCAGCAAAAAGTGTTGAACGTGAAGTACCATTTACGATGATGCTTTCAGCAGAAGAAGCGTATCAAGATTGGCAAGGGAAGAAAGGCGAATCAATACTTGTCCAAGGGGTTATCGACTGCATGATCGAAGAGGAAGACGGAATTACTTTAATCGACTTTAAAACAGATACGATTGAAGGAAAGTTTCCAGGCGGATTTGATCAAGCGAAACCAATTTTAGAAGACCGATACAAAGTACAGCTTTCACTATATGCAAAAGCACTCGAGAAAAGCTTAAAACATCCTGTGAAAGAGAAATGTTTATATTTCTTTGATGGAAATCATGTTGTAAATATTGACGAATAGAGCTTAGAAAGGGATTATGGATTATGGCGACGTTAAGAACTTGTGATCAAGGACACGAGTACTACAAAAGTAGCGATTGTCCAACTTGCCCAACCTGTGAGAAAGAGAGGAAGCCAAAAGAAGGCTTTCTTTCTCTTCTTTCAGCACCAGCAAGGCGAGCGTTAGAGCACCATGGAATAACGACTGAAGCAGAACTTTCAAAGTATAGTGAAAAAGAAATTTTGAAACTGCATGGTATAGGACGAGCATCTTTACCTAAATTGAGAGCGGCTTTAGAAGATAAGGGATTATCATTTAAATAAAAAAACTAATCACTAGCGGGGAGTAGCATCTTCATTAATGATTAGTTTTTATAATCGGTATTAATTAGCTAGATAAACGCGTATAACGAAATCCCATTTTGAAAATCGTAAATTGATGGACAAAACGCTTTAAAAGATGGAGTTATGAAGTATAGAGAACTTGATAAAGAATATAAGCGAATTGATTATAATATTAAGGAAGGAAGTGCAACACGATGGATTTTGAAACAGTAATGCAAGAGCTTGAAACTCTCGGCAAGGAACGAACTAAAAAAATATACATATCCAATGGTGCAAAGGAACCACTTTTTGGAGTAGCTACAGGTGCTATGAAACCAATCGCGAAGAAAATAAAAATCAATCAAAGTTTAGCTGAAGAGCTTTATGCTACAGGTAACTATGATGCGATGTACTTTGCAGGCATTATTGCAAATCCAAAAACTATGAACGAATCGGATTTTGATCGTTGGATGGATGGGGCGTACTTTTATATGCTGTCCGATTATGTGGTGGCAGTAACTTTATCAGAATCAGATTTTGCACAAGACGTTGCTGATAAATGGATTGCAAGTGGTGACGAACTAAGAATGTCAGCGGGATGGAGTTGCTACTGCTGGCTTTTAGGGAATCGAAAAGACCATGAATTTTCCGAAAGTAAGATTACCAATATGCTAGAAGTTGTGAAAAATACAATTCACGATGCGCCAGAACGAACGAAATCCGCTATGAATAATTTTCTAAACACCGTGGGGATTTCATATGTGCCGCTACATGAAAAGGCAGTTGAAACTGCAAAGGAAGTAGGCATAGTGGAGCTAAAACGGGACAATAAGAAAAGCAGTTTTCTAAATGCTCATGAAAGTATTCATAAAGAACTTGATAGAGGAAGACTCGGATTCAAACGTAAATATGTAAGATGTTAAAAATAGAAGAAACAGCCCTAGCTCTACACAAAATAGAGCTAAAAGCTGTTTCTTTTTTACGCTGTTCCAATTTGGTCTTGGTCTGCAACGTCCGAATCGAATGTATTTGTCGCACTAACGCCGTTAAAAGTGTTGACGACAAATCCGACATTGGAAGCCCCAGAACCGTTATAAGCTTTCGTATTTTCTTTCGGAGACACGTTATAAAAATCTCCTAAGTTGAAAGAGCCGTTACTGTTTTGAACGACAAGATTTCCTACAACCGAAGGCATACCATTCACCTACTTTGCTAAGCTTTTTAATTACTATATGAATTATTTATTGGAAGGTTCATCAGTAATGTATTGGCGGATTTGCATAATACGAGAGTTATTAAAAGCATAATCAACATTTCCAATTTGAAAGCAACCAGAATTTAAAAGTGTCCGCACTTCAACGTTGTTTACTTCAATAAAAGGACACTCATTTATAATATTTACTTTTACATCTGTGGTTCGCTTTGGAATAGTAATGTGTTCATCTGTGAAAACTTCAAAAGCATCTAAGTGACCTTCTCCTTTTAAATAACAAGGAATTTCCCGATGAACCAAAAGCGCCCTGCTTTTTAATTCCATTTGATTTGCATCACCAACTTGAAATACTGCAGCAATCCCCAAAGAAATAATAGAAACATTTTGGACAACTGAAACATGATGTAACATAATTTTGAGTCTCCTCAACCTGGAGTCGTAGGGACAGCTGTTACTAATGGTACAAATGGCCCCTCGGTAACGGATTCGAATGGCGTATCAAGAATAGAAGAAAGGATGAGAAGGTTTGCATCTCCAATTAAAAATAATGCGGCAGAAGAAACCCCGTTCATTTTAATCTGCCCTACTTTTAACTCGCGGTTTACAACATTTAAATTCATACATACTTACTCCTTTCGAAAATTGCCCGGTATGTGTTGAATAAAGGAAAGAAAGGCTTTGTCAATATCTTGTTTCATTGCTTGAATAATGACGTCTCGTAAATAATCGGGATCTGTGGAAATACCCTCATACGATTGAACTTGTGATAAATAATACGGAAGTCTATGTTCCATCTGTTTTTTTATGTCATCCACCATCATTTGTCGATACATCTCATCAAGCGGCGTCCTCTCTTCTTGTTCAAAATGGAGAATTCGACTATATGCTTCTTCATCTAAATAGCGATGCATTTCTTGGAGGATACCTTGATAAAAGTCTGGATTTGTTTCTGTTTCAGGATTTACTTTTAATGTTTCTGTATCTACTTGAAAATCTTCAATTTGCTGCCCTTTTGTTGAAAATGGATTCAAGCCAATATTTAAAGTGCCGTTTAAATTTTCTACTTTTAATTGATCGAATTTATATTCCACTTTTCCTATAGAAGAGGAGGGACGACTTTTTAACTCATTAAGCTCTTCTTGTAGTAGGCGAACTTGCTCTTCAAGGTTTAGAATAGTTTGCTGCTGTATTTGGAGAGCTTGTTGAAGTTGGTGTAGGTAAGTATATATATCTTGATTCATTTGTGAAACCTCCTTTTCAATAGGGAGGGGAAATATATTCCTGCTATATATTTATGACAAGGATACCTTAAGAAGAACCAGTTGATGGTTTGATGGAAATAATTTGTCCTTTCGCATGTAAAGGGCGAAGCGGTTCTGTAAATCCGCCAGAATTTGAGAATTTAGAAAGAGCCTTAATACTACCTGCAGTTCCAATTTGAAAAACGGAAGAGGTCGTAATGCTATCGATTTTAATGCTGTTAATGATGATACTTTGGTTCACATAAAAATTCAATGCAATCGCCCCCTTTAGTTCGAACCAATTATTGCTTGATCAATTACATCTGAATCATTGACGGTCGTTGAGCTTTGATAATTGTAGACAGAGACGTTATCCCCAACATTAAATGAACCGGCTCCGGCAAAAGCGCGTGAATAACTAATAGGCCTAATCGCAAATACATCTCCAATATGAAAAATACCACTTGATCCAATATTAACGATACGAATATGTCCGACCATAGCTGGCATACAAAACACCTTTCGTTTTTAAAATTTTCTTTTCTACTATTGTATGGGCGTTTTCAATAAAATGTGTATTTTTTCGAAATAAAAGAAACACATACGTTATTGAGTATGTGTTTCGAACATCTGAGTATGTGTGCAATCTGTATGTATAGGCCAAACAACATTTAAGAGCCTGTCCAATTCCTGGCTACAATCTACTGTTTTTTGAGAAGTCATTCCGTAGCGTTCAGCAAAATAGATCATTTTTTCGCGTTTTTTTTCGATAGCTTGCTCAAACATTGAAATCGGCTCCATCTCTCAATAAATTTTATGTATATATGTAGTACATATTATACAAAAATCCCATAAAAAAGAAACATCTTCGCTAAAAAAAGTATAATTTCTACATTTTATGTCAAATAACGGATGAGGAACAAATATAATAACGGTTGAATATTGTAAAAATTAGCGTGTATAAGAAGGTTTTTTTCTTAAGGATGCGAATACAATTATAGGGTATGAGTTTTAGGATGGAGAGTGGAAGTATTGCGTTTTGTAACGGCTAAGAAAGAAGAAAAAGTATTTGTAGGTATTGTGGATGAAGAGGAAGAAAAGGTATTACATTTAAGAGAAGCGCAAAGACAAAAAGGGGAAAAGGTTACTATCCCAATTACCATGTTAGAGTGTATTGAAAGAGGAAGCGAATGTCTTGAGAAAGTGTACGATATTGTAAATTGGGCGAAGGAAAATGCGGGATCGGCGTATTATCCGTTAGCAGAGGTGAAAATATTAGCACCGATTCCAAGGCCGAGAAAAAATATTCTTTGTGTTGGAAAGAACTATCGTGAGCATGCGGTAGAAATGGGCGGAGTAGAGTCTATCCCTGAAAATATAATGATTTTTACAAAGGCGCCAACAACAGTGATTGGAATTGATGAGCAAATTAATGGTCACCCTCACGCGACGAATGAACTTGATTACGAAGGTGAACTAGCAATCGTTATCGGTAAGCGAGGGAAACAAATAAAAATAGAAAAAGCTCTTGATCATGTTTTTGGATATACAGTTATAAATGATGTAACTGCTCGGGATATTCAAAGGAAACATAAACAATTTTTCCTAGGGAAAAGTTTCGATACATTTTGTCCGATGGGACCGTATTTAATTCATAAATCGATGGTTAGAACGCCGAATGCATTACACATTGAAACAGTGGTAAATGGAGAAGTAAGGCAAACTTCAAATACGAGAGAAATGATTTTTTCAGTAGAAGAAATTATTTCGACTATAAGTAAAGGCATGACATTAGAGCCAGGAGATATCATTGCAACAGGGACACCAGCTGGTGTTGGTAAAGGTTTTACGCCACCGAAGTTTTTACATGCTGGTGATGAAGTTGTTATTACAGTAGAGGGAATTGGTACGTTAAGAAATATAGTGAAATGAAAAAAGAGCTATCTTGTGAAAAGATAGCTCTTTTCTATGGGCGTGGATTAACGGAGTAATCTATGATGGCGAAAATATACAATCCGATTAATGCTAAAGTACAAATTCCAATTAGCATAACTGCAAGTGCGCTTCTCTCACGGCCAAAACCGATAATTGTAAGGAAAACAGCAGCCCAAAATGATGTTTTGAGTAGTGTGAATGTATTAGGAGTTGAATAATGACTGAGTAAAGTTGTAGATAATATGAAGCCGATGAATGTCATAGAAATAAAAATTGTAGCTAAATTGTTAATGTGTTTACCGTATTTCAATAGCATACAGTTACCCCCTTTTTAACTAAAAACAGAATATTCAATTTTATTTTACGATAAACTACTAAAAAAAGAAAGAGGTTGTCCTATATTTAGGACAACCTCACTATGATTAAGATAGTACAGCTTTAATTTTTTGGAACGCCCACTCTAAATCTTCTTCAGAGATTACTAGAGGTGGTGCAATACGAATTACGTTTTCGTGTGTTTCTTTACATAATAGACCAGCTGCTTTTAGTTGTTCACAGTAAGGACGAGCTGGCTCGTTTAATTCGATACCGATGAATAAACCTTTACCGCGAATGTCAGTAATCATTGGATTATCAATTTCTTTTAATTGCCCAACTAGTTTTTCTCCTAATTGAAGAGAACGCTCTGTTAATTTTTCTTCTTCTAATACTTCAAGAGCTGCAATAGAAACAGCACATGCAAGTGGGTTACCACCGAATGTAGAACCGTGAGAACCTGGCTCGAATACACCTAAAATGTCGCTGTTTGCTGCAACACAAGAGATTGGGAATACGCCGCCGCCAAGTGCTTTACCAAGTATGTACATGTCAGGAGTTACATTGTCCCAGTCGCAAGCAAATACTTTACCCGTACGGCCTAAGCCTGTTTGGATTTCATCTGCTACGAATAAAACGTTTTCTTTTTTACATACTTCAAAAGCTTCTTGTAAGAAACCAGCTGGTGGAATGTTAATTCCTGCTTCACCTTGGATTGGCTCTAAAATGAATGCAGCTGTATTTGGTGTAATCGCAGCTTTTAACGCTTCTAAATCACCATAAGGAATTACAATAATGCCAGGAAGCATTGGACCGAAGCCACGCTTGTACTCTTCGTTTGATGACATAGAAACAGCACCCATTGTACGTCCGTGGAAGTTATCTTCACAAACGATGATTTCTGCACGGTTTGCTTCTACCTTTTTCACATCATAAGCCCAGCGACGAGCTGTTTTAATTGCAGTTTCAACAGCCTCTGCACCTGTATTCATAGGAAGTACCATATTTTTATTTGTTAGTTTCGCAACTTTTTCGTACCAAGGACCTAATTGATCGCTATGGAAAGCACGAGAAGTTAACGTCACTCGATTAGCTTGGTCAATTAAAGCGTTAATGATTTTTGGATGACGATGACCTTGGTTTACTGCAGAATATGCACTTAATAAGTCCATATAGCGGTTTCCTTCAGGATCTTCTACCCAAACGCCTTCTGCTTTAGAAATAACGATTGGAAGTGGATGGTAGTTATTTGCCCCGTATGTGTCTGTAAGTTCGATAATATCCTTAGTTTGAATCATGATTGTTCCCCCTTTTGTTATTACAAGAAGTTTGTAAATACTCTAAATATTATAGCATTTAAATATAAAAAAGCGAAACATTTCCTGAAAATATATGAACATGTTATCATATAGAGTGAAAAAGTGTGAAAAAGAGGAGGCAGGGATACGATGGTACATATGCATATTACAGCATGGGCGTTAGGATTAATTTTATTCTTCGTTGCGTATTCACTTTATTCAGCAGGAAGAAAAGGTAAAGGTGTACATATGGGGCTTCGCCTTATGTATATCATCATTATTGTGACAGGTTTCATGTTGTACATGAGTATTGTGAAGACGGCAACAGGTAGCATGCACATGTGGTACGGCATGAAAATGCTAGCTGGTATATTAGTAATCGCTGGAATGGAAATGATTCTTGTGAAAATGAGCAAGAACAAAGCAACAGGGGCATTTTGGGGATTATTTATTGTTGCACTAGTAGCGGTATTTTACCTTGGACTGAAATTACCGATTGGTTGGAAAGTATTCTAATAAAAAATAAAACCACCTTATGATCTCAAATATTTGGGAGATAAGGTGGTTTTTATTTTATGTCGCATCAATATGCAACTCTTCTCCGTTTGCTTTCGTAAATCGCAAAATATTTTTATTAGAGGAAGAGTGGCGTACAAAATGATGCTGCAATGTACAAATCATTTCGTCGTTATCGAATAAAAGAATATTTACTCCTTCGCATGCTTCCTCTTTTGGCAAGAAGGATAAATAATTATGACAATACATGCAATCATATAAAGAGTAATTAAGTGATTGCAATGATTCGGTTAATAATGTAAAGACAGAGTCAGGTAATTCCTCAAGCCATTCATTATAGCTAAGAAGTAATTTTTTTCGAATTCGTATCATTTCCCCGTTTTGGAGAGAATGTTGTTCATTTGCAATTTGTAATATATCTTGTTCATAAAAACGAGCTGGTAGCCAATTGTTGTTATATAAAATTTCAAAACCATCTTCAGCAATATCTTCTAATAGAAAAGCCTCATCATTTTCATCATCAAAGAATACCCATTCTTTGTTTATATATTCTACATTACCGACTGTATGAGCGCGCGGTTGGTTATACAAAATGTGTTTGCGTTGTATCATAGTTCATTTCTCCTTTTATAGAAATAGTTATTCTTGTTATGGACAGTTCGTACGTTCTTTATAACTAGACACACCTAAAGATAGATGGGCATACAATAAAACACGCTTTACACTGTGAAACTGCTATTCCATATGTGGATAGTTAGTTATCGTCAAGTTTGTTGTTTTTATGTATCCGCACTCATAGGGTGGGGATTACTGCACGTTCAGAAACAGATATTAGATTAGGAAGGATGATTCTTATGTGCGGGATTACAGGATGGGTGGATTATAAACGCTCATTAGAAGGGGAAAGGGACATCGTGACGAAGATGGCGGAAACGCTAGCGAAACGCGGTCCAGATGATAATAAAGTTTGGATTAAAGGGAACGTCGCATTTGGGCATAAACGGTTAATCGTTGTAGATCCTGAAGGTGGTAAACAACCCATGACTTGTTTAAAAGACGAAACGAGTTATGCGATTTGCTATAACGGAGAGCTCTACAATACAGAAGATATTCGCAAAGAGTTATTAAGAAGAGGTTATACATTTAAAGGGCATTCCGATACAGAAGTACTATTGGCATCTTATATTGAATGGAAAGAAGAATGTGTCGATCATTTAAACGGTATATATGCGTTTGCAGTATGGGATGAGAAAAATGAACGAGTCTTTATTGCCAGAGATCGATTAGGTGTAAAACCGCTTTTTTATAAATATGATAGCGGACGATTATTATTTGGTTCAGAGTTAAAAGCGATACTAGCGCATCCAGATGTGAAGGCGGAAGTAACGTTAGAAGGGTTGTCAGAAATATTTGGCCTCGGACCATCTAGAACGCCTGGTCACGGTGTATATGCTGGTATTCAAGAACTGCGTCCGGGTCATGCAATGACGTTCTCAAAAGACGGTTTATGCATATGGAGATATTGGAATGTAGAAAGTAAAAAACATGAAGATTCATTTGAAGAAACAGTAGAGAAAACTCGTTTTTTATTACAAGATGCGATTACGAGACAATTAGTTTCTGACGTACCACTATGCACTTTTTTATCAGGAGGTGTAGATTCAAGTGCTATCACAGCAATTGCCGCGAAAGAGTATGAAAGATCAGGGAAAGGTCAATTGCACACGTATTCTGTTGACTATGAAGATAACGACAAATATTTTAAAGCGAATGCGTTTCAGCCAAATTCAGATGCACCATTTATTAATTTAATGACAGAGACATTTCAAACAATTCATCATCGCTGCGTCATTTCTAATGAACAACTAGCACAGTATTTAACAGAAGCAGTACTCGTTCGCGATTTGCCTGGTATGGCAGATATTGATTCTTCATTATTATGGTTTTGCCGTGAAATAAAACAAGATTTTGTCGTCGGTCTATCTGGAGAATGTGCAGATGAAATATTCGGAGGTTATCCGTGGTTTTATAGAGAAGATGATTTACAATCAAGTGCATTTCCGTGGATGCGTTCTACAGAAGCGCGTGAACAACTTCTGAAGAAAGAATGGAGAAATAAATTAAATTTACAACAATATGTACAACAACGCTATGAAGAATCCATTCAAGAAGTTCCTATTTTAGAGGGAGAAAGCCCATTAGAAGCGAAGAGACGACAATTATTTTATTTAAACATGGTATGGTTTATGACAACATTATTAGACAGAAAAGACCGTATGAGTATGGGGGCAAGCTTAGAAGTACGCGTTCCATTTGCGGACCACCGACTTGTCGAATATGCGTGGAATATTCCTTGGGAAATGAAAATGTATAAAAACCGCGAAAAAGGTCTATTGCGTAAGGCTTTAGAAGGATTACTTCCAAATGATATATTGTATAGAAAGAAAAGTCCGTATCCGAAAACGCATAACCCGCACTATACAAAAGCAGTAACAGTATGGCTCCAAGATTTATTAACGGATAAAGGCTCAATTTTGCATGAATTGTTCGATAAGGAGCAATTGAGCGGATTGATCGAGTCTGGGGGCAGTGCATTTCAAAAACCATGGTTTGGCCAATTAATGACTGGACCGCAGCTTTTAGCTCATTTAGCGCAAATTCATGTTTGGTTTAAAGAGTATGGGGTAAATATTAAGGAATAGGGAAAGAGCGGCTTATATTTATGTGAGCCGCTCTTTTTCTTAAATAAATTGTCATATAAAATTCGAAATCATATTATAAACAATACTTATTTAGAATTATTATTTTGACGTACTTATTATTGCTTGTTATAATTGGAAACAAATGTTCTTGAAAAAGATTCTCATTTCCAAAATTGAGGTGCTATATAGATGACGAAGAAGAAAATAGGTTTGCTTGTAATGGCATATGGAACACCGGAGTCATTAGATGATGTAGAAGCTTATTATACTCACATTCGTCATGGCCGTAAGCCATCTGAAGAAGCGCTCCAAAATTTAATCGGACGGTATAAAGCAATTGGTGGAATTTCACCGCTTGGGAAAATAATGAAAGAGCAGGCGCATAAATTAACAGATTCAATGAATAAAATGTTTACAGAGCATGAATTTGTTTGTTACTTAGGTTTAAAACACATTGCTCGATTTAGGAGTTTTATATGACACCGATTATGAATGTAAAGTTGTAACTGATGAATTAAATGCCGCATATTTTAGACTAAATATGCCCAATTCACAATCTGTATTTATTGATTGTTTAGCTGAAATTGTTTCCAAAAAAATGAAGGAAATAGTTGACAAGGATTTAATTTTGAATAATAATTAGTTTATAATAATTTTAAATAAATAATAATTACTATGAAGGAAAGAGGAGGATCACCCTTGATGAATCCAAATAAGCGCTTAACAACAAACCAAGGTGCTCCAGTTGGAGATAACCAAAACTCTCGTACAGCTGGTCGCCGTGGACCGGTATTGTTAGAAGACTATCATTTAGTAGAAAAACTTGCTCACTTTGATCGTGAACGTATTCCTGAGCGTGTTGTGCATGCACGTGGTGCAGGTGCTCACGGTGTATTCGTAACGAAAAACAGCATGCAGCAATATACGAAAGCAGCGTTTTTACAAAATGAAGGAACTGAAACACCTGTATTCGTTCGTTTCTCAACGGTTATTCATGGTCAAGGTTCTCCAGAGACAGCTCGTGATCCGCGTGGGTTCGCTGTTAAATTTTATACAGAAGAAGGAAACTATGATATCGTAGGTAACCATTTACCAGTTTTCTTCATTCGTGATGCAATTAAATTCCCTGACATGGTGCATTCATTAAAGCCAGCACCTGATACAAATGTTCAAACACCAGATCGTTACTGGGATTTCATGACGTTAACTCCAGAATCTACACATATGATGACGTGGGTATTTTCTGATTATGGTACACCGGCAAACTACCGTGAAATGGAAGGATTCGGCGTACATTCATTTAAATGGATTAATGCAGAAGGTAAAATTGTTTACATTAAATATCATTGGAAGCCACAGCAAGGTGTACGTAATTTAAGTGCGAAAGAAGTGCAAGAAGTGCAAGGGAAAGACTTCAATCATGCAACTCGTGATTTATTCGATGCAATCGAAAAAGGAAACTATCCGAAATGGGATTTATACGTACAAGTAATGCAACTAGATGAAACGGACTCTTTAGACTTCGATCCACTAGATCCAACGAAAGTATGGCCAGAAGATCGTTTCCCATTAATTGAAGTAGGGACGATGACGTTAAATCGTAACCCGAAAAACTTCTTTGCGGAAGTAGAACAAGTGGCGTTCTCTCCAAGTGCAACTGTAAATGGTATTGAACCATCTGAAGATAAATTATTACAAGGTCGTTTATTCTCTTACCCAGATACACAGCGTTACCGCCTTGGTGCAAACTATTTACAAATTCCTGTAAACTGCCCATACGCAGCTGTTCGTAATCAACAACGTGATGGTGCGATGCAAGTGGATCAAAACCCATCTACAATAAACTACGAACCGAGCCGTCATACTGAAAATCCAGTGGAAGATCCGGCTTACCGCGATTCAACTATGAAAGTAGAAGGCTATGTATCTCGTGAAAAAATTGAAAAACCAAATGACTTCAAACAAGCGGGTGAGCGTTACCGTTCATTCTCTAAAGAAGAGCAAGACAACTTAATTGCGAACTTAACAAACGACTTAAAAGGCGTAAATGAGCAAACAAAATTACTAGCTATTTGCAACTTCTTCCGCGCGGATCATGACTACGGAATGCGTTTAGCAGGGGCGTTAAATGTTGATATTACGCAGTATGTAGGGAATGTTCCGAAGTAAATAGGAAAAGACGACTGTTAAACGGTCGTCTTTTTTGTGTAAAATCATGCAGGGTATTTTGCGTTTTAGCTATGTCGGAATTCGTCGGTAAATCGATATATTGAAAGAAACGATCGATATATTTATGGGAATACAGGGTGGGGTATGCTAATCTAATCAGTGCGATAAAAGAGATGCAATCTACTATTAATAGATTGCATCTCTTTTTTAATTTACTCGCTCTGTATACTCATAAGCTTTCTCCCCGTGCATCGAAATATCAAGCCCCATTTGTTCTTCGTGCTCATCGACGCGAACAGGAAGGAAGAAGTTAATAGCCTTAATAATGGCGTACGTCATTATGATTGTGAATGCATATGTTGCTCCGATTGCTACAAGTTGTTTGAAAAGGAGAGTGGCGTTTCCGTAAAATAATCCGTTAGCACCATCGCTATTTATAGTAGTAGTAGCAAATAGTCCAGTTGCAATACCGCCCCAAGTTCCTCCAATGCCGTGGCATCCAAATGCATCGAGTGTATCGTCGTATCCGAATTTGTTTTTTAAGAAGAAGACAGCTCCGAAGCATAATATACCGCCGATTGCTCCGATAAGAAGAGCGGAGAAAGGTGTAACGAATCCACAAGCCGGCGTAATTGCGACTAAACCAGAAACAACCCCGGAAGCAGCTCCCATCGCAGTCGGTTTTGATTGGAAGAACCATTCAGAAAGCATCCAAGTTAGAGCTGAGGCAGCGGCGGCTATATTTGTATTAATAAATGCAGTTAAAGCTACGTCATTTAAAGATAATGCACTACCGACGTTGAAACCGAACCAGCCGAACCAGAGTAAGCCTGCGCCTAACATTGTAAATGGTAAATGATGAGGGGAGGTGCCGCTTATGTTTTTTCGTTTTCCTAGGAAGATAGCTAATACAAGACCGGCAACGCCAGATGTGATATGAACGACATTACCGCCAGCGAAGTCTAATGCGCCGAGTTCTCTCAGCCATCCGCCAACGCCCCATACCCAATGAGCAACAGGATTGTAAACGATTGTTGTCCAAAGAAGGATAAAAATAAGAAAGGCAGAAAATCGCATTCTTTCGGCGAATGCCCCTGAAATTAAAGCGGGAGTTAAAATAGCGAACATGAGTTGGAACATCATAAATAAATTGTGAGGAATAGTAGATGAGTAGTCTGGGTTTGGTGCGTAGGTAACTCCGTTTAGACCGAACCAATCGAGATTGCCGATAAGTCCGTGCCAATCTGGCCCGAATGATAAAGAATAACCGATAACAATCCATTGAATCGAAACGATAGCCATTGCGCTATAACTGTGCATTGTCGTGCTGAGTACGTTTTTACTGCGAACCATACCCCCATAAAAAAGTGCCAATCCTGGTGTCATCAACATGACCATTACTGTCGTTACAAAAATAAAAACTGTATCTCCCGTATTCATTCTCTCTCCTCCTATGATGTTAGAAAAAATAACATCTATATGTTATTTTTCATATCATATTCGAAATAAAAAGAAAAATCAACTAAAAATTCAGAAAACTTTTTAGGAGATGTTAGAAAACCTAACATTATGTATTTTTGGGGGATAAAATCAACGTATGCGATTTGTTCTAAAAATTGGTATAATATTCTTACAATTGTAAGTTTGGGGGATGCGTGTGAAAAAAATATGGACTAAGGAACTATTCATTTGTTTTTGTTTAGCTGTTATTTTGTTTGTACCAGTACATACTTTTGCGGAAGAAAAAAGGGAATGGCGAGATGAAGTTATATATTCCATTATGATTGATCGCTTTAATAACGGAGAATCGAAAAATGACAAACAGTTAGACGTTGGTAATTTAGAAGGGTATCAGGGCGGAGATATACGTGGGATTATAAAAAGATTGGACTACATAAAAGAAATGGGATTTACTACTATTATGCTTTCGCCGCTTTTTGAAAGTGAAAAGTATGATGGATTAAGCGTTCGAAATTTTCGAAAAGTAAATGAACATTTCGGAACAGAAAATGATGTGAAAGAACTTGTAAATGAGGCTCACAAAAAAGGAATGAAAGTTGTCTTTCAATTTCCGTATGAAGAAAATGAACAACAATTAATATACTCGATGAAATGGTGGATAAAAGAAGTCGATTTAGACGGAAGTTATGTGATACATAGTGAAAAAAAGCCGCGTGCTTTTTGGGATGAAGTGCAAAAGGATTTGCAGAAGGTAAAGAAAGATTTTTACATTATGACAAAGGAAGATAATGAGTACTATAAAAAAATAGTAGAGTCATTTTCAAAAGCAGATATGTCTGTGAAACCTTTATATGATGTGAGTGGAAAAGAAGAGGAATTCGCTACGTTTTTAGATAATCAAGAAACAAAGCGATTTGCACGTATTGCAAAAGAAAATATGTATTACCCGCCGTCTCGTTTAAAACTAGCGATCACTTACTTATTAACATCCCCGGGGATACCGAATTTTTATTACGGAACTGAAATCGCATTAGATGGGGGAGATGCTCCAGATAATAGACGATTAATGGATTTCAAATCTGATGAAAAGTTTATGCAGCACATAACGAAGCTAGGTGAACTTAGACAAGCGAGACCATCTTTACGACGTGGTACGTTTGAACTTCTATATGATAAAGATGGAATGAGTATATTAAAACGAAAGTATAAAGATGAAGTAACACTAGTAGCGATTAATAATACGAAAGAGACGAAAAAGGTTTCCTTACCTGTAAGTACAATTGGTGAAAAACAAGAGTTAAGAGGATTGTTAGAAGACGAAATTATAAGAGAAGAAAACGGAAAGTTTTATCTTGTTTTAAAGCGCGAAGAGTCGAATGTGTATAAAGTTAGCGAAGAAACAGGTGTGAATTGGTTGTTTATCTCCTTAATAGTCGGTGTGAACGTGTTATTTATTGCTTTTTTAATTGCGGTTAAAAAGAGGAGGAAATGAGGGGGCTCTCTTTTGCGCTTAATTGATAGTTTATGATGAGGTGAGATGTTTGAGAAAAAAGAAGTGGTTCGCTTTATGTTTATGTATTCTTATCGTATTCGTAAGTTTGCATTTTTGGGACAACGGTGACGATGGGAAATTTGTTCGGTGGGGCGATAGTGTGCATTCTGTTGATACAGAAGTTCTTAAGAGAAATAATATTAAATACAAAATTGAAAATGATAAAGTGTATATTTCAGAAAAATCATTGGATAAAGCAATATTTTGTTGCTCGTAATAAGTATAAAACCTCCTCTGAATAGAGGAGGTTTCTTTTTAGCGATAGTTAATGAACTGTACGTCGATTGGTAAGTCAACGCTGCGAACGGCTGCGATTACTGCTTGTAAGTCATCACGGCTTTTCGCTGTTACGCGTACTTGGTCATCTTGTACTTGCGTTTTTACTTTTAATTTCATTTCTTTAATGATGTTGTTGATTTTTTTCGCGTTATCTTTATCGATACCTTGTTGCAGAGTTGCACGTTGGCGAACAGTATTACCAGATGCGGTTTCAACTTTTCCGTAGTCCAAGTTTTTAATTGGAACGTTACGTTTTACAAGTTTAGAAATTAGAACGTCTTTTACTTGGTCTAATTTGAACTCGTCATCAGAAGTTAAAACAAGTACTTCTTTTTCTAATTTAATATCACTTTTACTACCTTTAAAGTCATATCGGTTTTGGATTTCCTTTAATGCGATGTTAATTGCGTTTGTTACTTCAGGTAATTCTACTTTCGAAACGATGTCAAAAGAACTCTCTTTTGCCATAGTTAGCACCTCCAAATAAATTTCTATCTTTTCATGCACCTAAATAGGCTATGTAATATACATATTAAAGTATAGCGGAAAATACATCGATTAGATAGAGTGTTGCAACTTAAGTGTTTTGACGGGTCATCCGTAGGGGAATATAGTCCTATAGATACAGTCTTTATTTAATTATAGTGAATTTTGGGCAGTTGGACAAATAAAGGAAAAATCGTGTTATAATTAACTTTTGTTTGGAATGATAAAAAAGATAATTTTATATATATAGAAGGGAATTAAAAAATATGTATTTGCAATTAGGATCGATTGAACAGGTAACTGTTTTACGCGAAACGGAAATCGGATATATGGTTGGAAACGAAGAGGAAGAAATCTTCCTACATAAAAACGAATTAGCTGGAGAAATTGCAGAAGGCGATACGATTGATGTATTCTTATACCTTGATCACCAAAATCGTATTTCAGCAACAATGAAGGAACCAATTATTACAACACATGATTGGAATTGGGTAAAGGTTGTAGAAGTTATTCCTAGTTTAGGTGTGTTTGTTGATATTGGTGTATCAAAAGATATACTAATTCCACTTGATGAGTTTCCAATTTATATGCCAGTATGGCCTCAGGAAGGCGACGAATTATATTGTACGTTAAAATTAACGAATCGTGATCGTTTAATTGCTCTTCCGGCAAGAGACAGTGATATGCAAGAAATTATCGTAGATGCAACGCCATCTATGCGTAATAAAAACGTAAATGGACGTGTGTATCGCTCACTTCAAGTTGGTTCATTCATACTAACTGACGAGCATTTCCGTGCTTTCTTACACCATACAGAAAGAAAAGAACAAGTCCGCATCGGTGAGCGCGTAACAGGTCGTATTATTGACGTGAAAGACGACGGTACAATTAACATTTCACTTCTTCCTCGTAAAGAAGAAGGAATGGAAGATGATGCAGCAGTACTTTATGCATATATGGAAGAACGAGGCGGAGCAATGCCGTTTTGGGATAAGAGCAACCCAGAAGACATTAAAGAACGTTTCAATATGAGTAAGGCTGCATTTAAGCGTGCACTTGGTAAACTGATGAAAGAAGAAAAGATTTACCAAGAAGAAGGCTGGACTTACTTTAAGAAATAAGATAAATGAAAAAGAACTATTTTTTCTCTTAATTTTTAAGAGAAGAGATAATTCTTTTTTTTATTATAAAGTACATAAAAAGTAAATAAGGTGTAATAAAATTCACAAAATCTGAAGATATAAAAACAACTAGAATACGTTATGGTTTTTATTCTAACAAGAAATAAGAATATTTTGAATAAAAAGAATATTAAAATGAGTTTTTGGGCTTTTAGTTAACAAAGTTTCGAAAATAAACACTTTATAAAGGTTTCCTTTAAATATGATTATTGTGTTTCGAGGGTTTCCTTATAAATCTTAGCTATATATTTTACGAAATCAATGATGGGATAGTGTATGAGCGAGCGGTGCTGCGTAAAACGAACTCCTGATTTTTCCATTTTCGAAATGATTTGTTCAATTTCCAACTCTTTTTGTTGTATCTTATTATAATTTTGATATACAATGTTTTTCCATTGATAGGAAGAACCATGAAAATAACTCTCTCCTTTTACCCTGTGATTAAATATTATTTCTATTTTTTCTCTACGTTGTCTTTCCTTCATATACGATTCCGTTGACTGCATGGTTATCGCCTCTTTCCTTTGTATTGTATACTGTTTCCGAAAATTCGGTCTAACTCATCATAGCCAATGTACAGTGATTTTGTTGGGGATTGTCGTTTAAGGCTATCTTATCAACTGTATATATTTTGCAATTTCTTAATCTAATATCTTATATCTAAATAAATTGTTAGTGTGTATAAAACGCCATTAATCTTTTAAGTTTTTGCTACCAATAACAAAATTAGAAAGTAGCGAAAACGGATGAAAGATAAATTGTTTATCAATCTTTATTATAAAACGATTCTTTATGGATATGCACCTTTTTATACTCACCAAGATTTACAATATGACGAGTATCTTCATCCATGAATGTTATCCTCTATTTGTTGAGGATAGTTTTTTTATTTAGGCTAAGCAACATATCGTATGCCTTAGAACCCTTTTTATAAAAAAGGACAATATATGTAACGGTTTCCCTTTTGATATGAAAAAATCATATAGAAATAAAGCGTTCTTAAAGTGGTTTGTTAAAAATTTGTTGTATTTGACTTAAAAAAAGGAAAGTAATATTTATTTGTAGAAAATTTTTAAGGATACAAATGAATGTAAAAATAGAATGACTATCTACGATAAAAAAGGGGGGCACTTATATATGCTAACAAATGATTTAGATTTCCGATTAGAACCACGTTTAAAAGAACTGTATGAACAACATAAAATAAGAGCGCAGAAGATAGACTGGGGTTATCATGAGTTTTTACCATGGGATAAGGGAATGGACTTTAAAAGAGTTCCTTGGGATGAAAGTCAAGTTACTCTTCCTTCTGGTGTAATTACGGCTATTGAGACAGCTTTATTAACAGAAGTGAATTTACCATGGTTTACAACGTATTTATCGGCGACCTTTAAAGGATCCCTTTCTGTTATTACAGACTTTATTCATACTTGGACCTCAGAAGAGGATCAACATTCGAATTTATTGGAGACATATTTACTACTCACTCGAAGTGTGAACCCTAAACGAATACATGATTTAAGAAAGTCAGTCGTTGAGGGTGGATTTGAGCCTGATTTTCATACACCAATCGAAGCAATGACGTATACGACGCTACAAGAACTTGCAACGCTGGTGTTTTATAATAACGTAGCTAAGGTTTCAAGTAAGCATGATCCAGATCT
>NZ_NADV01000089.1:0-1040 GCF_003264175.1 Bacillus sp. SRB_331
AAAATTCAATTAGAGTATGACTTGTTGAGTGGAGAGTTTTCTGATGTGAAAATTGAACCAGGAAAACGAAGTGATCAGGCATATGGGGCGACTCGAATGGACATGACACAAAAGAATGAACTGTATATTCGTGACTTAGGGTACTTTCGTTTACAAGACTTTAAATCGATCCAAGATAAGGAAGGGTATTATTTATCACGTCTTAAATTACCAACTAAAATATATAGAAAAGAATTCGAAACAGTGGTATTTAAAACAAAACCTGCTCAATTGAGACCGGTGTATATACAAATTCATTTGGAAGACATCATGAACCAATTACAACCTGGCCAAGTGTATGAATTACATGATGTATATGTAGGGAGCAAAGACAAACTACCCACTCGCATTGTGGTTTATAGATGTACAGAGGAGCAAAAACAGAAACGTCTACATGATCGAGCTATTCGTGAAAAGAAAAAAGGGATTACATATACAGAGCGTACGAAACTTTTACAAGGAATTACGGTATATATGACAAACATTCCTACGGAATGGGTACCGAAAGAGAAAATCTATGATTTATATTCACTGCGTTGGCAAATTGAGCTGTTATTTAAAATATGGAAATCTTGGTTTCAAATTCATCGTTGTAAATCTATTAAACAAGAGCGATTAGAATGCCACCTTTATGGACAACTCATTAGTATCCTATTATGTTCTTCTACTATGTTTAAAATGAGAGAACTCCTGTTACGTAAGAAACAGAAAGAACTAAGTGAATATAAAGCGATGTACATAATTAAAGATTATTTCTTACTTTTTCATCAAGCACTACATAAAAACACCCAAGAATTATCAAAGATTCTCCTTCGTCTGTTTAACCTCCTACAGCGAAACGGACGAAAATCTCACAGATATGAGAAAAAAACAGTCTTTGATATTTTAGGTGTTGTGTATGAGTATACCACTTCTGCCCATCAGGTAGCATAGCGAAAAATTTGAAACCCGTCAGGGTTTATTTGATGTGCCTACTTTTAGGCTATCTATAAAAGATAATA
>NZ_NADV01000090.1:0-469 GCF_003264175.1 Bacillus sp. SRB_331
ATTTTGAAAATATCGGGAAGACAGGATTTGAACCTGCGACCCCCTGGTCCCAAACCAGGTGCTCTACCAAGCTGAGCCACTTCCCGTTAATAAAAAACGCGCCCGAGAGGAGTCGAACCCCTAACCTCTTGATCCGTAGTCAAACGCTCTATCCAATTGAGCTACGGGCGCATATGGTGCCGAGGGCGGGGGTCGAACCCGCACGGTGGTCACCCACCGCAGGATTTTAAGTCCTGTGCGTCTGCCTGTTCCGCCACCCCGGCATGTCATACTGAAAATTGGAGCGGAAGACGGGATTCGAACCCGCGACCCCAACCTTGGCAAGGTTGTATTCTACCACTGAACTACTTCCGCAAGACATGTTTGAGTTATTTTATTAAAAGTGCGGGTGAAGGGAGTCGAACCCCCACGCCAAAGGCGCTAGATCCTAAGTCTAGTGCGTCTGCCAATTCCGCCACACCCGCATATT
>NZ_NADV01000090.1:570-751 GCF_003264175.1 Bacillus sp. SRB_331
CTGGTGCCGACTAGAGGACTTGAACCCCCAACCTACTGATTACAAGTCAGTTGCTCTACCAATTGAGCTAAGTCGGCTAAATGGTGGAGGATGACGGGATCGAACCGCCGACCCCCTGCTTGTAAGGCAGGTGCTCTCCCAGCTGAGCTAATCCTCCGAATTGCCTGGCAACGTCCTACTC
>NZ_NADV01000091.1:0-8927 GCF_003264175.1 Bacillus sp. SRB_331
GCTGTTTGGTTTAGCTTCATAGGCTAGAAATGTAGAGGAAATTGCTACTCTAGGTTTCTAACTAATATTTTTGCACCAGAACCATCGGAAGTAAAGCGGCGATTAGGAAAATGTAGTATAAAAGTTAATGCGGCAAGTTTATGTGTTTCAGAGGATAGTCGGTATGCAATCGAACAAAAATAAAAGGGTATTAAGTTGCAGTTTTGAGGGGTGTATAATTTTTTGTTTTTTTGAGAGAAAAGCATTAAAAAATGTTGAAATGACAATGTTTTTCATGATCCAGGTATATGTACTTAAGTTATGCACCCTAAAATAGACTTAAGCACATATATCTAGATATATGTGCTTAAAGGTATGTGGCTATTATTATGTGACAGTTGGAGAGCAATTTTAAAAAATGGTGTTTTGAATCATCGGATTGGATAGAAATTTAAATGTATTGGACTATATTGTATGAATTTATGTATTGGCATTTTTGTTCGTATTTTGTATACTAAACGTGAGTTTTTCTTACAGTAGGCAATTTTTCAGTTTCTATGAAATCCAACTAATCTGTTAATTATGTATGGTGTCAAACAAGCTCTTATGTCAATGGATATAAGAGCTTGTTTGCATGTGTATCACTCTTTTATGTACAATAAAAGAAAAACATCTTATGAGATGGGGAGAGGAAAACCCATGTCCAACCAACAATTAGTGAATTTACGCATTGATTTTGCTTTTAAACAATTATTTGGCACAAGTGGAAATGAAGATATTCTAATTGCTTTTTTAAATGCGATGTTACAGGGTTCTTTAGAATCACCTATTGTTTCCTTACAATTAGAAGACCCACACTTGCATAGAGAACATGAAGAGGATAAATTATCGATTTTAGATATTTCCGCAACGTTAGATACAGGCACAAAGGTAAACGTAGAAATCCAACTGAATAATAATCATGATATGATTAAGAGAAGTTTATATTATTGGGGAAGGTTATACACATCCCAACTTCAAAAAGGAATGCCATACAGCTCTCTTCATAAAACAATTACGATCAATTTGTTAAATTTCGTTATGTTTCCTGAATACGAGGCATTCCATACAACAGGAATCCTATGGAATCAACAACAACAGAAAGTATTGAGTAATGATATTGAAGTTCACATCGTGGAGATTCCCAAACTCATGCAACAGTGGCGGAATGAACAAGTAAATCCCTGGGAAGATTCATTTGTTCGTTGGTTGTTATTACTTCCAGCGAATGAGGATGAAAAATTAGCCCAAACATTGGAGGATATTGCGATGAACCAAGACCCGATTTTACAAAAAGCAATGAATAAATGGGAACGTATGAGTCAAGATTCTTCTTTCCGACAAGCATATGAAGCGAGGGAAAAAGTTCTGATGGATGAGGCCGCAAAATTTGCTCATGCAGAACAAAAAGGGATTGAAAAAGGGAAAATGCAACTGATACGTGGTATGCACAAAAACGGAATGCCAATAGAAGATATTGCAAAGTTTACGAATTTAAGGATAAAAGAAATACGAAACATTTTACAAGTCTAAATGATTAAAAAATAACACCTACATTGTAGGTGTTATTTTTTAGTGGCCACCGCTACCAGGAGTATAATTAATGTTCGAAGGAATATAAATTCCTGTTCCTGGATCAAGAAATCGACTGTTTTCTTAGTTACTTGTTTTAGAATTTAATTAATATTTCACATTCATTTTATCTCCATTGAATAATTAACAATTACTCCTTTATCAGTATGCCATATATCTTTGACTGTTTTTTTCTTAATATCATAATAAGAAAGCACACTTTCCTTTGGGGACCCCAATGTATTATAATCTTTTTTACTATCATAAAGACTTGATAAAAAAAAGAAACCTTCATTTTTTTCACTATACTTTAACGCTCTTATTTTAAAGTGTTTTTCCGTATCTTCAAATAGTGGCTTTATTTTTTTTGAATTCAAATTTATTTCTGCAACATGGGAAGTAGGGTTGGTCAAATTTTCATCATAACTGAATATCACTGAACTTTCATCATCGGCAAATGAAGCCCCGCTAATAAATTTTTCCACTAAGCTAACATGTCTTTCTTTATTTCCATTCACATTATAAATATCTAAACTGTATTTAGCTGGACGCATTGTGATTTGCTTTTCATTTGCTTCTTCAAGCTTCTTTTTATCCTCAGCCTCAGAAAAGGAAACTATAACTAATTTATTATTAATGGGATTGTAATCAAAATCCAAAATACTTTTATCCTTATCGTCTTTTCCCCATATTTCTAACTTATCCTTTTCAATATTATAAGTGGCAATATGAAAATTACGATACTCATCTTTTAATAAAACTCTCATGAAAACCGTTGTTTGTTTGTTGTCTATTTGTATAAGATCTACATTACCTAATTCCTTTGTCAATTGCCTTATTTGATTTTTTTGTAAGTCCTTAACAAACAATTGCATTGTACCGTCTTCAGCTTTATCAGCAAAGTACAATTTGTTATGGAGTTTTGAATAAGAAAAAGTAGTATAATCTGGTATCTTTTTCTTTAATAATACTGTATTTTCTTGTAACGTTGGATCATATTTATAAAATGTATTTGTAAGAAGCTTAGGTTCAAATAGGTTTATGTATAATTTTTGAGAAGGTGTATCATTTTTATTAACAACAACACTCCCAGATGTAAGGAATTTGTAACTAAGTATGATACACAAAGATACAGCTATTAATGAAAAAACTATGTTTTTCTTCATCATATCCCTCCTAAAAAATCCAGATATAAAGTATTATATCCGGATTTTTTCGAAAATTATTCGGTTATCGCTATTCCACCGGATCTTTCAGTTCGACCATTCTTAATCTGACCATCACTTAGTTTTCCCCCTAATGCCACAAATGTATTAGGAAGTACATCCACTATAACCCCAAATTTTTTAAACTCGCCATAATCCCATTTCTCAAGAACTCTAGATTTCCCTTTATCTAAGTTCGTTACTACAATTTTGGTGCCCTTTCTAATATATGCCTAACTTGAGTCAACAGCGCAATCATTATCCGTCATCCACTTTCCGTCAGACCCTGGTTTGTAAGGCGTATAATTACTTATCTTACCATAACGGGTTATCGTATCCGCTTTAGCTGTTTGTCCTCCAAATACATTGACTGTTGTTAATAAAAACGTAGCAATAATAAAAATGAAACTGAATTTCTTCTTCATAATATTTTTTCTCCTTTTCATTTTTTTTTGAACTAGTTCTTTTTAATTTTATAACATGGGAACAATTACCCAACATTATTGTTAAATAATTCCAAATTGTATTCATATATAGATTTATAAAGGAAACGCCAATAGCCTGGATACAGTTAAGTAAGTATTACTACAATTTATAATTTTTTTCTTGGTTTTAATATAAGAGAAGTAAAAAAATCTAAGTTAATGTACAAATAGGTATACCAATTTTAAAAATATGAGTTTTACAAAAGATACAAAATGTTAAACTTATAAAACTCAGTGATTTCAGTATGTGTGCATGAGATCACTGGGTTTTTATTATTACGTGTTCAAAGGTGTAGGAAGCATTTGGCGTGTCTATAAAAGTGTACGTTAAGGTACATAAACAATTCCTTACCCAATAAAAAAAAGTACTCAAATGAGTACTTTTTTGAATTAAACCACATTTGTAATCTCATAAAACAACGATATATAACCGACTATTCTTCCAATTGTTGTTTTGATCTTTTTAGAAATCTTGGAGAGAGCCTACCTTCAAACCCCATTTCAGACATTTCCTGATCTAAAGACTTTGCTGGAGGCTCTATAGCCATCTTTCGTTCAGGCTCTTTATACTTACGTGTAAATAATCCAGGGTTATTAATCCAGAGTAATTCGCTATTATATTTAGTCAAATTTCTTCTAGTAGTAGTAAATTGTTTGTAAATTTTTATTATCCAAACGGCGAAAATTACTATTGTAATAATTAAGATTATAAAATACGTATTTAAAGAAATACCTGTATATTTGATAATTAAATCTTTGGAGAATAACAAAATAATTGGAATAAAAATAGAATACTTCAATAATATATCTAATTTTAATCGAAGAGATTCAAGTCTATTCTCTATCCATAATTTACGAGATTCAATCACTTTTGTAGGATGTTCATAATTATATTTTATATTGCTTACATATTCTAAAAACTTTTGAGATTGATAACGTTTATAACATTCTAAAGACAGAAGTAAAACCACTACTGTAAAAAGGAGGTCTTTAGATATGTTATCCCATAAAGGTTGCGCCAATGTAAGTAAATTAATATCATAAATGGTTTCAATAAACATATAAGCCATTGTAACAACTACACTTAGTAATACGAGTTCAAAAAACATATGAAATAAAATTGTCCAAATGGTATAAAATTTTTTCTTGTTAATAACAACCACACCTTTCTGTATATTTAGAATTTTATAGCTTTATAGTACCATTTTTTTACTTACCAGTGTATCAAACATATTTATACGGCATAAAAAATAGCACCTACTAAAGGTGCCATTTTGAATTATGTTTGTTATGTTCATAATTCTAAAAATCTCTGTATATCTTCTACTCTCAACCCTGTCAATTTTGCAATATCCTCTACAGGCATTCCATTTTTATGCATACCATGAATTAATTGTGCACGCTCAGCTAGTTTCCCTTCTTCCTTGCCTTCCTCACGAGCATGTGCTAATTTAGCTTGCTCATCAAATAAAACTTTTTCCCTGGCTTCATATGCCACTCGGAAAGAACTGTTTTGACTCATGTCTTCCCACTTGTTCATAGCCTTCTGTAACATCGGATCTTGTTTCATCGCAATATCCTCCAATGTGTGGGTCAAATGCGCATCCTCATGTGCTGGTAGTAATAACAGCCATCGGGCAAATTCATTTTCCCACGGATTAATTTTTTCTTCTCTCCATTGCTACACATACCCCCTTATCGGTAATTTTGATAAAAACATACATATAATGGTGATTATTATGAGAAAATATCACAAATAATCAAAGTCTATAATTTAAAAATTCACACGATCTAAACCAAATTGAAACTTACAACGAGTTACTTTTCAATTTGGTTTGTGACTGGATGGAGAGAATATGAAAAAAATTACACAAAAACAAATTTTCCTATTTGGTATTTCATTAATATTTATGACAGGATGCTTGCAAAAGTCTCTTATTGATGATGTTCAATTAATTCAAGGAGTTGTATTCGATACAACAAAAGATAAAATAAAAGCAACTATTGTCTGTCCTGTTCAACAAAAAGGGCATAAAGTCCAAGTATTTGAAAATATTGCAAACACAGTAAAACAAGGAAGAGAAAACGCCTCTTTTGAATCTGCACAACCGTTTGCCAGTGGACAATTACGTGTTGCTCTTTTTACAGAAAAATTAGCAAAAAAAGATATAACAGTAGCGTATGATACACTCCTACGAGATAGTAGCATAGGACATGGAATATACCTAGGGGTACTGGAAGGTAATGGACATGATTTATTCTCTGGAAAATATCAAAATAACTTTAATGTTGCAATTTATATAAAAAATCTGTTGGAACACAATATGGAAACAGGTTCATTACCGTATGATAATTTACATCATAACTCTAATCGCTATTACAAAGTAGGACAAGATAATTTTATGCCAATATTAAAAAAACAGAAAGATAAAATAAAAATTCAAGGTTTAGCTCTTTTCAATGAAGAAACATATGTAGGGAAATTGGAACCAAAAGAGATGTTTGTTTTTAGAGGATTGCTTGAAAAACATAGATTGAACTCTCAAGAATTTAAAAGCCACGGCGGTTATGTATTAATTAACAACATCCGTTCCACTCCTTCCTATCATGTTCGGATTAAAAATGGAAAACCATCTTTTTATATTCAAGTTAAAGTGGATGCTCGTCTGCAAGAAATCTCAAAAAAGGTAAATTTAGAAGATAAAAAGAATTTCGAGATAATAACAAAGAACATAGAAAAACAACTTAATACAGCTAGCAAAAAGCTACTAAAAAAACTACAAAATCTAAATGTAGATCCACTTGGTTTAGGCTCCAAATTTAAACAACAGTATAAACTATTTGAGTTAAAAGAATGGAAAAAAATATATAAAACGGTACCAGTGAGAGTGAAATACATTGTGAATATTGAAAATTCAGGAGTCGTTGAGTAAAAAAATTGAAATGGTTTACCATGAGTTTTATTAAAACCATCTATATCTTTGCTGAGGCTTGTAATATTTTCAAATATAAAAACAAATTAAGCTTTCCAAATTTTATACGCTAAACAAATCTAAGTTTCTCTTTATGTCTAATTATGATATTATCTATTCGAAGCAACTTTTATTGCTTATATATGACAAAAATACGCTGCTCATTCAAAACAAAAATGCCAATTCCATTATGGAATTGGCATTTTTGTTTCAGTCAATTAACGACTTGAACCAACTTCTATTTTACAAATAGGGGTCACCATACATACCCATCAACTTAAGAATTTTCACTACCCCCAAGTGCAAAAAAACGTTATTCTTTCTAAAAAGCTAGCTAGAAAGGGTGATGTTTTGTATGAATCTTTCGATTCAAGATGAATTACAACTATTTTCTGAAGAGCTGTATCGTCATTTAACTCCTTCTCTTTTGGAAGAACTCGCAAAAGAATTAGGTTTTGTAAAAAGAAAACGAAAATTTTCAGGAAATGAATTAGCTACCATATGTATCTGGGTAAGTCAACGTACAGCGAGTGATTCCCTCGTTCGACTATGTAGTAGCCAATTACACGCAGCCACAGGTACTCTTATGAGTCCAGAAGGACTCATAAGCGCTTTGATAAAAAAGCTGTTGAATTTTTGAAATATATTTTTTCTGCATTATGGAAAAGTAAACTTTGTAAAACATCGGCCATTTCAAGTACCGCACTCACGTATTTTCAACGAATTCGTATTTTAGATGCAACGATTTTCCAGGTACCGAAACATTTAGCTCATGTATATCCTGGGTCAGGTGGTTGTGCACAAACAGCGGATTTATATTTAAATTAAACTTAAAAATATGCATTTCAAATCTTCTACAATCGCATTGACATATGTCAAATGTAGATAAGTTGTATTTTTGAAAGGGATTAGTTATAAGGGAAAATTATTGCGTCAAGAGCAAATGTTGTTTTCGAATTTTTTTAAACTGACCCAACTTTACTAGTTGCCGATTTTCTAGTCCAGGAATCTTATTTGAAGAATCGGAGACATCCACAACAATGGTATTAGTTAATACATTAACTACCGAACCAATTAGTGTTACTGAAGAATCATAACGATAACAGAATTGTACAAAATCACCAATTTTTACATTTACAGATTTTTTATTCATAACATAGTTCCTCCTTAATTATATAGGTTGAAAGATATTAGAATTAAAACCAAAAATATATTCCAGAGATCATATATGTAGCTACAACCATAAAAATAGATATTCCAAATGTACCGAAGAAGCAAATTTGTGAGGTAATACAATTATCTATACCAAACCATTTACAAGTGACATTATATCGCTTATTTAAATTGGTTTTTATAATAATTTTCTTTTTTTTCTTTTTTAGTTAAATGTGATAAAATATTCTTGCTGTGATGAGTTTTTAGGTAGCTATTTGCCATCTAGAATCAGCCTTTCTTTTATAATGTATCTGGAAAAGTCCTTACTTACTTGGCGGTGGTGAGGGCTTTTTTATGTCTATTTTTAATGGGTATTTCTTGTGATTTATAGATCCCTAATTCTTTTGAAATCCGTAAACTTCAGTCATAACCCCTTTAGTCAGAAGCCATGTATTTCCTGACTTCTTGACTAATCCTAATTTTACGTAATTTTGTAATTTACCGCGTACACAAGACGATCTCACGGTACCTTTTTCCAATCCCCACTTCTGTTCGGCTTCACTTGCTGTAAAAACATTGAAAAGTGGGGAGTTTAAAAATTTTTTTCTACAGAACTCTTCTTATCAGTCATTATATTCCCCCTCTCCAATCACGAAAACGTGATGTTTTGTATTTCTATACTATCAAGTTTTCGTGATTAATCAATGATATTTTTGAAAATTATTTCTGTTAATTTCGACAAAAAAGCACATAACCTAAATAGATTATGTGCGTAATAAAAATTTTCTTTTTTAAGAAATGCTTATATGCTTGGAATTGGTTAATTAGTTGATTTACTACTGAGTTCTGTAATATCAAAAGGAGTTAATTTCCCATTTTTAGTTTCATGCCATTGTTTAGATAGTTTAGGGTGACAGTTTTATTATTTCTCATGTCCACTAATGCTTGTTGCGTTATCCTGTTCGATTGCTACACAAAGGCCTAATAAAGTGGTTCATAAGCAAATAAAAAATAATGTTTCATAAAAAGTGCTCCTAGACAAATCTAGGAGCACTTTTTATGATGAAGTTACTGGATTTCTTGAGATGATGAATACCAACTGTTAGATAGTAACATATGCATTTATAAAAAGCATCTAAACAGTATCGTTTTTAAGAATTAAAATTTAAAACGTTTTTGAGTAATTAATAGATATAAAACAAGCAAACATAATGTTCTATGTTTGCTTGTTTTATATAATATTGTTTTACATGTTTTATATGTTTATATGTTTTAAGAACATATAAACTGTTGGTATATAAACGTTCTTGCCATTTTAATATAACAAAAATGGTTTCAAAGGTAACAAATCTGGTTTCAAACATAACAGAAGTGGTTTTAAATATAACAAATTTGGTTACTTTAATATAACAAAAATGGTTTCAAAGGTAACAAATCTGGTTTTAACTATAACAAGAATGGTTTAAAAATAACAAAAATGGTTTTAAACATAACAAATTTGGTTCTGGTGCAAAAATATT
>NZ_NADV01000092.1:0-998 GCF_003264175.1 Bacillus sp. SRB_331
AAATTGAAGAATTGCTCTTATTAGTGAAAAATCTCCAGCATTTACTTTTGGAGTCGTCAATGTAAGAATTGGATAATGCCAAAGATATATGCCATACGACCTTATTCCTATCCAACGTAAAGGTCTAAATCTTAAAAATTGAGTGATACGGCTCGCTGGATGAGCAAGATTTGCTACTAACAACGCTGTTGCAATTGATAAGAGAACCATTCCTCCATTGTATAGAAACGGATCATATTGATTCGTCTTCCAAAACATAAGCAAAATAATAATAAGAGCAGTTCCTCCCACTACATCAAGAATGAGACGCGCCTTTGGAATAATTTTATTTGCAAGCCTATTGCTTGGCCAAATTAAGGCAAGTGCCGCTCCAATAAGTAAAGAAAAGGCCCTCGTATCTGTGCCATAATAAACTCTACTCGGATCGGCTCCAGGTTCATACAAAATTGCCATCGCTAAAGCTGAAGCAACAGCTCCCAGACAAATCAATAAAATCATACGGGATTGTTTTTTTATGTGGTAAAGCCCTAAACTAATGATAAACGGCCAGACAACATAGAATTGTTCCTCAACTGCTAACGACCAAAAATGATTCAATGGAGAAAGCTGGTTAAAATTATCAAAGTACGATAATTTATGATAAATATACCACCAGTTACTAACATAAAATAACGCCGCTAATGAATCTCCACACATTTTTTCAAGTAAAGAGCTATGAAAAATCGTAATCCATGCCAACGTTATAACGAGCATAACAAACATTGCTGGAAGCAATCTCCTTGCCCTACTAAGCCAGAATTTCTTCAAATCAATTCTCTTATTTCTCTTCCACTCCATCGCTAGAATATCTGTAATTAAATAACCTGAGAGTACAAAAAATACAGTAACCCCTAAAAATCCTCCAGGCATCCAATTAAAATTAATATGATACAAAATAACACCTAGTATAGCTAGGCCCCTTAGACTGTCTAATCCAACCATATAACGACTATTTTTTT
>NZ_NADV01000093.1:0-3335 GCF_003264175.1 Bacillus sp. SRB_331
ACCCCATGCCCATCAAGCTAAGATTATATAAGTTTATTCTCACGTGAGATTATTTCTTTTTTCTAAAGGTCCAGTGTAAGTTCTTTAAATATTTGCATACTAAATAAACCCTATCGGGTTATAATTTTTTTAGATTACGCTACTTGATTGTGGGACATAGAAAAGTTGTATACGACGCCTAAGATATCAAAGACTGTTTTCTTCTCATACCTATGGGATTTTCGCCCATTTTTCTGTAGAAGATTGAACAAACGAAGTAGTATCTTTGATATCTCTTGAGTGTCTTTTTGTAAAGCTTGATAAAGAAGTGGAAAATAATCTTTGATGATATAAATCGCTTTATATTCACTCAACTCTCGTTTCTTCTTGGTGAGGAGTAATTGGCGCATTTGAAACATAGTGGAGGAACAAAGGAGGATACTAATTAACTGTCCGTATAAATGACACTCTAATCGTTCTAATTTTACAGAATTACAGTGATGAATACGAAAAAATGATTTCCATGTTTTAAAGATAAGTTCAATTTGTCACCGTAAAGAGTAAAAATCGTATACTTGTTCTTTTGGTAGGTATTCCGAAGGGATATTTGTAATGTAAAAGTTAATCGCACTAAGCCGTTTACTGCGTTCTTTATAGGTAATTTGCTTTTTGTGTTCTTTAGATGCTAAATCCTTTTGTCTACGTTTCATTTGCGTTTCAGTTAATTTATACAAAATTAGTCTTGCAGGAAGCTTTTGATACATTCCAATATAAATCTCAGGAATTTCATATGTTTCACCTGACTGTAATTGGTCAATGAATTGCTCCATATCTAATTGGATGTACTCAGAGTGCTTTTTTATTGTTCCATTTTGAAAGTATTCAGGCTCTTTATTCTTCTGATATATACGTGTATTGAGCTTTAATCTTGAAATAAAATAAGCATTACACTTTTTTATCGTATGTAAGTCTTTTAAATCGAAGTATCCTAAATCACGTATACATACATCGTTCGGTTGAAGGGACGTTAAACAAGTAGAACCATACGTTTTATCATTGTGCTTTCCTGATCCTACATGAACATGTAGAAACTGACCACTTAGTAAATCATACTCTAGTTGAATTTTCACGCCAGCATTTTGACCACTACCACCTGAACCTTGATATGTAGAAGTGAATTTATCTGGAATCTGAAAATGTGTAGAATCCAATACACGAATACGTCGAAAATAGTTTGTATACAAAGTTGGAATCTTGCTAGAAGAATAGAAGAACCAACTTGTTGGTGAAGTAAATATGCTAAGAGCTGTTGTAAAAACAGAACAGCCTGGGAATTAAAACGTTGATTGAGTCCTTCTGGACTCATAGAAATGCCTGTGTTAGCTTCTAACTGACTACATAATTGTGTCAATGAAGTATGGGCTATGTTTCGACTTAACCAAATACATAGGGCCACTAAATCTTGTGCGCGGTATTTACTTTTTCGTTTCACAAATCCTACATTTTTAGCTAATTGCTCTAAAGCATCAGGTGACATATATCGCTGCAACTCTTTAGAAAACAATTCTAGTTCATTAGAAATAGATAAGTTCATATCAAAAACGCCATCCTTTCCTATGATTCTACAGAAAGAATAACGTTTTTTCGTTTTATGGATACAATTTCTCTTTAGCTTGATGGTGATGTGGCGAGACCCCATATCAAGCAATATTTAGCGAATTTTCACCACAAATTATCTTTTTCTTCCTATTGGGGAGACGGTACCACTTCTTTGAAAGAGAAAAAAAGAAGATCTTGAGGTCTTATGTAGGCTGATGAGGCTCTAGAACATGAAAAAGTTCATTCGATTGTGTTTGATGAGTTACCTCCTCATTCAATTGTGATGCAGTTGACTGCAATAGTGTTATCAAATGCAGCGCTGTTGATTGTTGGAGGTGAAGGTGGTCTCGAAGGTTACGTTAAAAGGAGTAGGGGTTGGTTAGCGCCTTCACCTATCCTACCCGAATAAGGCGGGAAATGGTTTAGTCCTTTGTTACAGAAGGCGGCTTTTTTATGACATCCGCATCATCACCTGTAACGTAAACTTGTGCTGTTTCTTTTTTTAGCTTTTCCTTTATTTGTTTTATTTCTTCTATTTGACGTTTTGTAACCAATACTTTATTTACTTGCACGGGGTGTTTGTTTATTTCAATTTCTTCTTCTTTCAGAGGAATTCGAAGTTCCTCCTCATTTCCTGCTTCTATTACTAATACTTCACGCTTAATAGGAACAGTGAACGTTTTCTGTTCTTCGACGACTTCTTTATGAACCTTTACCTCCCCTATTTGTACTCGTTTTTTTTTATTTCCAGTTGCTCTTCTCGTAATTGAAGCGTTTTTTCTTTAATTTCATTTGTTTTTTTAGTCGGTTTGTCGATGTTCCTTCTCGAATTCATTGTATAACTAATGCCGCCTACGAGTGCTCCTATAACGAGTCCTGTTACGATTGTAAAACCTGTTACCCAACCGATTATGCTACCGATTATCACACCAATAGTAATATACTTTCCCATAGGACCTCCTGAAGTTCTTTTTTATATATGAGGATGGAAAGAAACCTACTTAACTAGAAGTTAAGTAGGTAGGCACAATTAGTCCTCTTTGATAATATCTGTATTACCATGCGATTCAACATCTGCAACTTCTTTACGAAGTACGTCGCGTACTTGTTCTATTTCTTGAACCGAACGTTTATGAGCAGAGACTTCACCAGTGACGACCGTATGCTTTTCTACATCAATTTTTTCAGCAGTTACTGGAATGTGAATCGTTTCTTCTTCTGTAATTGGTTCATCTGTTGGTTCGTGATCAACGGCTCTTTGTTCAATAACGACTTGATCATGTAAAACAGGGACATTCACTGATTGTTCTTCCTCAACAATGTCCTTATGAAGCGTCACATCACCAGTCTCCACACGGTGTTTGTCGATCTCCAATTCTTCAGCACGAAGATCAAGATGTACGTCTTCTGCTGCAAATTCTGTATCGGCAGAGCGATCTACTTCACGTACCTTTTTTCGAGTTTCCTTTTGAGTTCCTTCTTCGTTAAATAAATCAAAAAAGCCCATGATGAAAACCTCCTAAGGGATGTGTTTGGATCTTACAAGTACTAATGTTACCTGTGTGAGTGAAAATATGCGCTTGATTTGGTGCTTGTTTCTAAAAAGGCTTTACTTAGCCATTTGGTATTTACATCCAATTTTTTTATTAGGGATATTTAAAAAAAATCAGAGTCGTTAGCCTTCATGCCTTCATCCTCGATTAACGTGCCCTATCGTACTATAAGGGGTCATCATACATGCCCATCAACTTAAGAAA
>NZ_NADV01000094.1:0-3445 GCF_003264175.1 Bacillus sp. SRB_331
GGTGCTACTGGTTCCACTGGGCCTAGAGGTAACACGGGCGCTACTGGTGCTACCGGACCTAGAGGTAACACAGGTGCTACTGGTCCTCATGGTCCTAGAGGTAACACGGGCGCTACTGGACCTCAAGGTGCTCAAGGTAATACAGGTGCCACTGGTCCTCAAGGTATTACGGGTGCTACTGGACCTCAAGGTACGCAAGGTAACACGGGCGCTACCGGTTCCACTGGACCTCAAGGTGTTCAAGGTAACACTGGTGCTACTGGTTCCACTGGGCCTCAAGGTAACACGGGTGCTACTGGTATAGGAGTTACCGGACCTACTGGACCTTCTGGACCTCAAGGTATTCAAGGTAACACTGGTGCTACTGGTTCCACTGGACCTCAAGGTGCGCAAGGTAACACAGGTGCTACTGGACCTCAAGGCGCGCAAGGTAATACAGGTGCTACTGGACCTCAAGGTGCTCAAGGTAATACAGGTGCCACTGGTCCTCAAGGTATTCAAGGTAACACGGGTGCTACTGGACCTCAAGGTGCGCAAGGTAACACGGGTGCTACTGGACCTCAAGGTGCGCAAGGTAACACAGGTGCCACTGGACCTCAAGGTGCTCAAGGTAACACTGGTGCTACTGGACCTCAAGGTGCGCAAGGTAACACGGGCGCTACTGGTTCCACTGGACCTCAAGGTGCTCAAGGTAATACAGGTGCCACTGGTCCTCAAGGTATTCAAGGTAACACTGGTGCTACTGGACCTCAAGGTACGCAAGGTAATACAGGTGCCACTGGACCTCAAGGTAACACGGGCGCTACCGGTTCCACTGGACCTCAAGGTGTTCAAGGTAACACTGGTGCTACCGGTTCCACTGGACCTCAAGGTGCTCAAGGTAACACAGGTGCTACTGGACCTCAAGGTGCTCAAGGTAATACAGGTGCCACTGGACCTCAAGGCGCTCAAGGTAATACAGGTGCCACTGGTCCTCAAGGTATTCAAGGTAACACGGGTGCTACTGGACCTCAAGGTATTCAAGGTAACACGGGTGCTACTGGCCCTCAAGGTGCGCAAGGTAACACTGGTGCTACCGGACCTCAAGGTGTTCAAGGTAACACTGGTGCTACTGGTATAGGAGTTACCGGACCTACTGGACCTTCTGGTGGGCCTCCTGGACCTACTGGACCTCAAGGTGCTCAAGGTAACACGGGTGCTACCGGACCTCAAGGTGTTCAAGGACCAACGGGTGCTACTGGTATAGGAGTTACCGGACCTACTGGACCTAGCTTCCCAGTAGCAACAATCGTTGTAACAAACAACATCCAACAAACAGTACTCCAATTTAACAACTTTATTTTTAGTACTGCAATTAACGTAAACAATATTATCTTTAACGGCACAAATACAGTTACTGTTATTAACGCTGGTATTTATGTAATTAGCGTATCTATTTCTACAACTGCGCCAGGATGCGCTCCACTTGGAGTAGGAATTTCAATTAATGGAGCAGTTGCTACTGACAACTTCTCTTCAAATCTAATAGGCGACTCACTTTCATTTACTACAATCGAAACATTAGCTGCTGGAGCAAACATTTCTGTCCAATCTACTCTTAACGAGATTACGATCCCTGCAACAGGAAACACTAACATTCGTCTTACTGTATTTAGAATCGCTTAAATTTCACTATTTATTGTTTATGACAAATAAAAAAAAGAGCGAGAAACTCGCTCTTTTTTTGTTATGTACAATAATTCATTACTACTCTAATTCAATTGAAACATTTTTTTGTGGTACAAATGTAGAAATTGCATGTTTATAAATAAGCTGTTGCTTACCTTCTGTTTCCAGCAGGACTGTAAAATTATCAAATCCTTTAATTAATCCACGAAGCTGGAAACCATTTAATAAGTACAGCGTAACGAACGTATTCTCTTTACGGAGTTGATTTAAAAACTGATCTTGAATATTGATTGATTGCTTCATGTCGAATCCTCCTCTTTTTCTCTACTTACTATTATTCGACTTTAGTTGTAGCTTTCCTTCTATGTATCGTAAAATTTCTGACGTTTTTTCACCATCAGTAACATCGAACCACGCGACATCCATCTTATTACGGAACCACGTTAATTGACGTTTTGCATAACGGCGTGAATTCGTCTTTAATTGTGATACCGCTTCTTCTAAAGATACACGATTCTCAAAATAATCATATATCTCTTTATAACCAATCGCTTGAATAGATTGACAATCTCGCACTCCTCTTTCATGTAAACCTTTTACTTCTTCTAATAAACCTTGTTCAATCATTAGGTTAACACGTAAGTTAATGCGATCGTATAGCATTTCTCGATCCATTGTCAAGCCAATTAATGAAACATCGTACAGTAACTCATTTTCTTGTTTTTCGAGCTGGTTACTCATTTTTTCACCCGTCGTGTGAAAAATTTCTAACGCCCGAATAACACGCCTTACATTATTGGCATGAATACGCTCCGCACTTTCTGGATCTACTTCTTGCAACTTTTTATGTACATATTCCACACCGTGTTCTAATGCTAACTTTTCCATCTGTTCTCGGTATGTAGCGTCCCCAGCCTCATCTGTAAACTGGTAATCGAATAGAACAGATTGTATATAGAGACCGGTTCCACCAACAATAATTGGTAATTTCCCGCGCTCTGTAATTTCTCGAATGCACTTACGGACACGTTCTTGAAATTCCGCCACAGAAAATGAATCTTCCGGATCTTTTATATCAATCATATAATGCGGAATTCCGTCCATCTCATCTATCGTCACCTTTGCAGTCCCGATATCCATCGTACGATAAATTTGCATGGAATCACCACTAATAATCTCACCATTCAACGCTTTTGCAAGATCGATACTTAATTTCGTCTTTCCGACAGCAGTTGGCCCAATGATGACAGCAACTTTTTCACGTTGCACTTCTCCCATATCATTCAACTCTCTTTATGTAATATACTCCATCTATTGATTATACCCAATCTTACCAATTTTAACGGCATGATTGCAAGTTCTTTGAATCCAGTACATGCAATTACACAAAAAAAAGAGCATAGCTTGTCCAATTCTGCATATACATGATAAAAAATAGCTCGGAGAGGGTGCAATGACTATGAAACAAGCGACTATCGATTTTCCATTATTAATAAAAGACCTTATTTTAGCTACTGCTACAAAAGAACAAAATTGTTCACAAGAAGAATTATACTTCGCACTAAATTGTTTACTACGTTCCTTTCATTCTACTCTTCAAGAAACAACGTTACATCCAGAAAATAAAAATACAGAGTATATGCAAACTCAATTTTGCACCGCGTATAAAATTATTACAGGTAAAACAATTTACCCTTTTCAATAATTCTTATATAAAAAAAGCGGCCGCTTAGACATTTTGAACTGTACCCCGAAGATTCGGGGTTTTTGTGTATTT
>NZ_NADV01000095.1:0-1371 GCF_003264175.1 Bacillus sp. SRB_331
AGA
This sequence comes from Bacillus sp. SRB_331, assembly GCF_003264175.1. Classification (NCBI taxonomy): domain Bacteria; kingdom Bacillati; phylum Bacillota; class Bacilli; order Caryophanales; family Bacillaceae; genus Bacillus; species Bacillus sp. SRB_331. The sequence goes on from NZ_NADV01000095.1 coordinate 4, forward strand.
ATTCATCTACTAATCCTTTATCTGGCCATGTTTCAATCACTTCTTTTAATTCCCTGAAATCTCGTATTACTTCATACTTATGATAAACATTCGGATTCTCAATATATGGTAAAGCACGTTCAGAAAATGAATATCCCTTCGTATCATTAAATGGTGATGTGTATGTTCCATATACACTACCATAACGATCCATTACGTCACCCACTTTAAGGGATATTTCTTCTTTTATGGCATTTCCCATCCGATCAACTACATATCCTTCCGCCTCTGGCCATTTAACTTTTCCAGTAATACTATCAATACAATTAGTGCTAGAAATAACTTGAATATCGGTTTTTACCCCTGCCTCTACTGCCTTATTATAAGCTTCAATATTAGCTAGGATTTTTTCATTCGGAGACAAACTTGATTTATTAATATCCTCAATAAGATTTTTCAAACCAGCATTATCTATATTTGAAAAATCTGTATTTTTAAATATTCCATCCCAAGCTTTGCCTACGACCTCTTCCGAAACCTTAATTTCTTTTATAAATCCAAATTCCTCCAGATATTCAATGGACATTGGTAATTTCCATTGTATTCCTCCACCTACTGCATCAAAGGCAGGCGCAATTTCACCAGCAAAAGAGGTGAAATTATCCATGTCATATCCATATGCTTTAGCATCCATAAAGAATTCATCTACTAATCCTTTGTCTGGCCATGTTTCAATCACTTCTTTTAATTCGCTGAAATCTCGTATTATTTCATACTTATGATAAACATTCGGATTCTCAATATATGGTAAAGCACGTTCAGAAAATGAATATCCCTTCGTACCATTAAATGGTGATGTGTATGTTCCATATACACTACCATAACGATCCATAACGTCACCCACTTTAGGGGATATTTCTTCTTTTATGGCATTTCCCATCCGATCAACTACATATCCCTCCGCCTCAGGCCATTTAACTTTTCCAGTAATACTATCAATACAATTAGTACTTGAGATAACTTGAATATCGGTTTTTACCCCTGCCTCTACTGCCTTATTATAAGCTTCAATATTAGCTAGGATTTTTTCATTCGGAGACAAACTTGATTTATTAATATCCTCAATAAGATTTTTCAAACCCTCATTATCTATGTTTGGAAAATCTGTATTTTTAAATATTTCATCCCAAGCTTTTCCTCCCCTCTCTTCCGCTACCTTCGCACCATTCTTCAAATTCAACTCATCAAAAAACGTCGCCGATTTCTTCTCAATCACTGGCGCATTTTCCACAGGTGTTTTCTTCTCTATATTAAGAGAAAGATTATCGAATTTCTCCCCAGATAACCGGTTCGCATTTTGCGCTTGCCCCTTAGTTTCACTCTTAGCAA
>NZ_NADV01000096.1:0-612 GCF_003264175.1 Bacillus sp. SRB_331
TTAGTAGCATTGTTACAAGGGCTTCTAGGTGGTTTAAATGCGTATGTTATGTATACCTCACCTGAGATGCTTAAAATGAAAAAAGAATTAGGTGAAATGGCTGGACAAAGTTCACTTACATCAGAAGTTATTTCTGGAATTGGAACAAGCTTTGCTAGTGCGATGGTTGGAACACTATTCATAGCAGTTATTTATAAAATGTTTATGATGTTCTTTGGTAATGATACGCCTTATAAAACCTTATTGAATATTGTAGCTTATACAAACATTGTCCTTATTATTGGTGGACTTATTAATTCTATTTTAAGTATAATCTTTGGTAGTGGAATGAGCCAATATACGAGTTTAGGGTTATTATTTACGAAAGGTACATTTGCATATGGAATTGGTAATACAATTGAACTATTCTATGTATGGAATTTACTCTTAATTTGGCTCGGATTACACATTACAGCTGGATTAAGCAAAGTGAAAGCATCGATTCCAATTATTATTCTATTCATTATTAAAGCGGTATTCTTTGCGGCAATTATTGTATTAATAGCGAAGTTTTTACCAGGTATGTTAATGTAAATAAATTAAGTTCATTATTACTAAGTTTAGTAGAAGATT
>NZ_NADV01000097.1:0-665 GCF_003264175.1 Bacillus sp. SRB_331
TTTATAGTAAATTTGATTGGAGTGAATATTGTAAATGGATAATTTAAACAAATTTTCTTCCTTTAAATTTGATAAGGACCAAAAGAATATAATCATAGACCTTTTACTCTCAGATGTTTTTAATAGGCATGGGATAAATGAAGAAAAGTTAAAAAATTTATCGCCAGAAAAAAAGCAGCAAATTAAAAGTATTGTTTCTGAAATACAATCACAGGTTAATAATTATTTGGATTGAAAGGGGGTGAACTTATGGACAAAGCATGCCATTCAGATGAAAATAAAAAGTGGAGTGCATTAGATTCTTCAAATCCGCATCCGTCTTTTAAAAATGCTAACGTTTCAGAAGTGGCTACACAAGAAAGTAAAACTTACCAAATCTCTGAAGAATCTATTACAATTGTTGATTCAGCAGATGTAGAAGTTACTACTACAGATACAAAAGCTGCGTTATCTATCCAAGCAGCATTACAAGCAGCTATTGTGGTTGTAATAAGTATTTCAATAGCAGACAGTGAAAAAGCTGACCGTGTAGCACAAGAATTATTTCAAAAATCATCTGTTAAACAAGTTAATAAGCAAGAAACTGTTATTCGAAATTCTAGAAATGTAACCGTAACAACAACTGATACAGATATAGCAGTAAATGTTCAAATCCTTCTCCAAAT
>NZ_NADV01000098.1:0-548 GCF_003264175.1 Bacillus sp. SRB_331
ACCAGCTGTATGACTACAGCCTCCGGCACCAGGATAAGTAGCTGCGAATCGATCTGGAACTTGAAAGGTTGTAGAATCAAGGATGCGAATCCGCTCAAAGTAAGCAGAAAGAGAATGAGAAATTGTAGATGATCCTCCAATTTTAGCTTGTAGAAGTGTAGTAAATACATTTCGAAAGAAGGCTACAGAAGCCGAGTTAAATCGTCGATTAAGTCCCTCAGGACTTAATAAAATTCCTGTTGAAGTTTCTAATTGACTACAAAGTTGAGTAAGAGAGGTTGTAGCGATTTGTTGATTTAACCATACACACAAAGATAAAAAATGGTGCCCATGGCACTTACGTTTTCGTTTCATTCCGCCTGCTTCTATAGCTAATTGATTCAGTGTAGCGGGAGACATATAGCGATATAACTCTTCGGCAAATAAAGACAACTCTTGTTTTTGATGCATATTCATAAAAAGCACGTCACCCTTTCTCATTAACATAAGAGAATAGTAACGTGCTTTTAACTTCAAGAATAGTCTAAATCCTTAAGTTGATGGATGTG